>CAITMP010000809.1 GCA_903893525.1 uncultured Acidobacteriia bacterium
GCCTGCTACAACATCCACGAAGGTCAAATGATGGTCAAGGTGGCCGCGGACACCAAGAAAATTGTCCAGATCGGCTCCCAGCACCGCAGCACCCCCTTCAAGATCAAGGGCATGCAGGCATTGCGCGACGGTGCCATCGGCAAAGTCTACATGGCCAAGGGCCTCTGCTTCAAGCGCCGCGTTTCCATCGGCCACGCCGCAGACGAGCCGACACCGGCGGGAGTGAACTGGGATCTTTTCCTGGGACCGGCCCCGATGCGCCCGTTCAACAAGCTCCGCTTCAAGTACAACTGGCACTGGTTCTGGGACACAGGCAACGGCGACATCGGCAACCAGGGAGTGCACGAAATGGGTATCGCGCGCTGGGGTATGGGGGATCCTGAGTGGCCGAAGACAGCCGTCGCGTTCGGCGGCAAGTTCGGCGTTGAGGACGACCAGGAGACGCCAAACACGCTGACGTCGGCCTTCGATTTCGGCGGACGCCAGTTGGTGTTCGAAGTTCGCGGGAATTTGACGGGCGGCGAAGGCTCGGTTGGCCCGCGCCGTCCAGCCGCAGGGCGAGGAGCCACGCCGCCGGTGGACGCGCCGATTCCTCCCGCATCACTCAACATCACGGTGGGCAACCTGTTCTATGGAACGGATGGCTGGATGTCAATGTCCGACGCCGGGTACCAGATTTACAAAGGCGAAAGCAGCGAGATCGCATCCCAGGAGACTCCCGAACGCGGCCAGGACGGCACGCGGCTGCACATGGAGAACTTCCTGGCAGCCTGCCGTTCGCGCAAGATGTCGGACCTGCACGATCCGATCACGAACGCATACCTGAGTGCCTCCATGTGCCATTTGGCGAACATCAGCTACCGGGTGGGGCGTTCATTGAAAGTGGAAGCCGGTCCGAAGTTCGCCGGTGACGCAGAGGCGACAAAGATGGTGAGCCGTCCGGCGTACAGGAAGGGCTACGAAGTCTAGAATCGTTCGCAAGATTCAGGGGCGCAGATATCGGGCGCCCCTGAACATGGTGCCACGGCACCGTTTCACGGCTTCTGTGAATTCATATATGAACGCAGGATCGCGTTGACACGGGTCTGGTAGCCCCGGTCGCGCCGGAGCCATTCCAGCAAGTCGGCGTCAAGCCGTATGGTAACCACCTGCTTGCGGCGGGGAAGGACAATTTTCGCATCCTTCCAGAATTCGTCGTCGGTTGCGCGAGCATCCGGATCGGATTCAATTCCAGCCCGGATCTCGTCATCCGTCATGGCCCGAAGTCGGTCCCAGTCGGTACCGGTGGGTGACTTCCCCCTAGGATAAAGTCCAGTCGCCTCCATATTTTTCGTGCCAAGCGCGCCGTTCGGCGCGCTCTGATTTCCATGCTGAAATAATGCGTCTTTGGTCATATGCCCTGTCCGTATAGATAACAGTAAGGTTAATGTCACCGGCAAGTCCGATGGCGTACATTCGGATCTCTCCGTAGTCCTCTCGGTTGTCCTGCCGCTCCAGTATTGGACCGTCAAAAATTTTTATCGCATCCTCAAATGTAATTCCGTGCTTAGCTTGGTTAGCAGTGTTTTTAGCGTTATCCCAAACATACCTAAGAGTGCTATTTTTACCCATGTAGTGGTAACTCCTTACGTAGCGTGTACAGATTCAGTGTCATCAGTGTTTCTCCTTTTCGTACCGGTTGGCGTGGGTTCCAGTGGTCTAGCGCCTACGAGATATTGCCCACGAGTCGAGTGTAGCACCCAAGCTATGTCAATGCAATGTGTCAATACATTAAATCCCGCCACGGGAATGGGGACCAACGTACCATAGTCCATATGGACCGTTTCACCGGCACATTGGAACAACTTCGCGACCGCGTGTTGCTATCCGGCTTCTACGGCGATTGGATCGAAATACCCCACGGCCACACTTTCATTTCGGAAGGTGGGGCGCGCTTGAGCTGGTACCCCGGATCGGGGAAAGTGATCTACCAAGGCAAGAAGTTCGAGGCCGAGGCCCTCAAACAAGCTCTGGGCGGACCGCTTTACTGAAATCTCAGGACCTGAGATCTCAGTAGCGGCGGCGGTGGAACATGGCCTTCAGGGCCGCCACGGTCTCCGGGCTGCCGACAATGGCGTCGTCCGGGAACTTGGCGGGCGACAGCATCTGGTCGTAGATCATGCCAGCTGCGTTCACGTTCAGTGCCAATCCAGCCAGGTACTGCAACCTCAAATTGCGGTCGCGGTTGATCTCGGCGGTTTTCATCCACTCTTTCAAATCGGTTGCGCGGGCCGCGTAGGTCGAAAGCAACTCCAACGCCGAGGAGTAGCCCGCACTCTTCAACGACTGGCGCACCTGTGCATAATCCGGTCGATCCAGGCGCTGCTGCATCCCGTTGATGTCAATCTTCAGCGGTTCCAGCTGCCCCATCAGCACCAGATCATAGCCTTCGCCGTCGGTGTTCACGTTGCCCCAGATGGATCCGTTCGGGAACGCCTCGAAGAACGTGGCGATTTCGCTGCGCACGGCCTCCAGGTTGCTCTCATAGAGCGGCACCCACTGGGTGACGAAGCCGCCGGGGTTTAGGTGACGCTTGCAGAGGTCGAAGTACTCGGTTGTGTAAAGCGATGCCATGCCCTTCACCCACGGGTGGATCGGGTCGGACGTGATGATGTCGTACTTGTCGGGACTGGTGAGCACGAAATGGCGAGCGTCGTCGTAGGTGATATGCGTCCGCTTGTCATGGAGAACGTGGTGGTTTTCGGGCCCGAAATACTGGTCCGAGTGTGGCGGAATTTCGGGTTCCAGCTCGCAGATGCTGATCTTCTGCACTTCCGGATGCACCACGAACGAGCCCGCTGTTACACCTGCACCGAAACCGACGATCAGGACCGACTTCGGGTCCTTGTGGAGAAGCGCCGGGAGGTGGCCGAGCATCCGCTGCAGACTCATGTCCTGCGGCTCCGTGGAGGCTTCGACCTTGCCACTGACGTGGAAATAGACAGTCCCGCCCTCCCACTTCGACCAGGCTGCGGATGAATTCATACCCTCGGAAAGGTGCAACAACTCCCAGTTGCCTGTGGTGGACGGCAGACGGCGGCCGAAACCGATGAGCTTCCACGGCACGGCGGGAATCACCAAGGCAACCACAACGGCCGCAACGAAGGCGCCAGATGCCTTGGCCATGCCGTGCTCCGGAAGTTTGGCCAAGAGCAGTGTTCCGGCGGCAGCGGAGAGGAGGATCAGAACCTGCTGCGCGGAGTGGCTGCCAGACATCGGGACCAGGACCAAGCTGAAGACGATGGAGCCGAGGATCGCCCCGATGGTGTTTGCACCGTAGATCTTGCCCACAAGCCGGGCCGGATCATCTCCCTGCAAACCCAGCGCTGCAGCAGCCAATGCGAGGGGGAAGCTGGCACCCCAGAGAAATGCCGACGGTAGGATGGCCAGAGCCGCGCGCAGGACGTCCACCTGGAAATCCTTCCACGGACCGGCTGTTGAGTACAGGTTCCCCTGCCAGTACGGCAGGACGTCGGACAGCATATAGGCGGCCCAGGCGACGGTCACGCAGAGCAGGATTTGGCTCAGCGCCAACCAGAGGCGGGGATCGCGGCGTGATTCGACCAGTTTGGAAGCTGCCGCGCTGCCCAACCCCAAGCCCGCGAGGAAAACGCCCAGGATGATGGAAAACGTGTAGACGGTGGGGCCCAACATCAAGGCCAGAATGCGGGTCCAGACCACTTCGGAGCCGAGTGCGCAGAAACCGGAAACGGCGATCGCGAAAGCCACGGGAGCGAAACCTACTGGGGAAAAAGCGGGGACATCGGCGGTTGGCTGCTCCGGGGCCGAATCGACGGCACCCTCGGACTCCGACGCAGCCATTTTCTCCAGAGCCAAGGCAGCCAGCGCCACGACAATGTTCAGGCCGGCCGCCCCATCGCCAACACCACCGCCTACGTCCTCGACCCACACCTCGAGCCCGTCCCCAGCGGCGTCACGGGCGAGCTGTACCTCGGTGGCTCCGGCCTCGCCCGCGGCTACCTCGCTCGCCCCGCCCTCACCGCCGAGCGCTTCGTCCCCAGCCCCTTCTCCCCCGGCCAGCGCCTCTACCGCACCGGCGACCTCGTCCGCCGCCGTCCCGCTGGCGAGCTCGAGTTCATCGGCCGCGTCGACCACCAGATCAAGCTCCGCGGCTTCCGCATCGAGCTCGGCGAGATCGAGGCCGCCCTCGCCTCGCACGCCGACCTCCGCGCCTGCGTCGTCGTCCGCGAAGACACCCTCGGCGACCGCCGCCTCGTCGCCTACGTCGTCCCCCACGACCACGTCGTCAGCCACGACCCGCGCGCCCTGCGCCTGCACCTGCAGCGCTCCC
>CAITMP010000810.1 GCA_903893525.1 uncultured Acidobacteriia bacterium
AGTTCAGCAAGGGCGTATAGCCCCCCTCGCACGCTGTTGGAAGCATTGGCTAGGGCATCAACAAGAAGGTTAAACTCTGCCTGAGAGAGAGTTTTCAGGTAGGCCATGAGGTTGGCCATTTCGGCGGCGCTCAACATGTCCTTGTAACCGGGCATACCGTTGCCACCCTCGGCAACTTTGCCTTGGACATTGGCATCGTTGACCGGCTTGCCATTCCCCAGCTTGGCATTCTTGAACAGGCCCTTCAGACCGGGACCCATTTTCTTTTCGGTGCTGTCCGCGTTATGGCAGACACCGCACTGTTCGAAAACTTCCTTGCCCTTGGCGGCGTCGCCGGCAGCGGCCTTCTTCTGGCCGTACATGGAGGCGCTGCCGAACAGCAGTGCGCAAACCACAGCTAAATATTGAGATTTCTTCATGATGGCTCCTTTGAGTCCTTTCTCCATACTACCTGATTTTGGATGCGCACGAGTGCAAAGCGGTGCGCCAAAAAAGGGGCAAAGAGCAATAGTGAAGGGATTGTAATTTTGAGGTGCTATGGAGGGGAGTTGGTGCGCCCGAGTGGATTCGAACCACTGGCCTTTTGCTCCGGAGGCAAACGCTCTATCCAGCTGAGCTACGGGCGCGACTGAAACCATTCTAGCGCATAAGGGGTGTGTCGTGCTAGACTTCAAGAAGTAGTCGGCCTGTTCATCTCGCGGAGAGGTGCCTGAGTGGCCGAAAGGAGCGGTTTGCTAAACCGTCGTAGGGTCAAAAACTCTACCGGGGGTTCGAATCCCCCCCTCTCCGCCAGCCTTCCCCTGTTCTCGTTCCCAAACTAAAAATATTTCAAATCCGGTGCCCCAGACTCTTGGGTGTCGATGTCCCGTACCAAGCTGCAAATCCAACAAACCGAAAATATCCCAGCCGTTATCACCCGAACTGGGACGCGTGACTCCAAACACAAAAGGCGGATACAAGGCTCGCGCCCGTATCCGCCCTTTTAGCCTAGCGAAGTGCCCCGAAACTAGAAGTGGATCCTGAGTCCCATTTCCAGATTGCGGGGTGTGTTGGATTGGCCGGTCACACGCCCGAACGTCGTCAAGCTGGTGAGCGACGGACTGGCGTTGGACGGCTGGAAGTGGTTCAGGATATTGGTGAATTGGAAGGTCAGGGTTGCACCCACGCGGCCATCCTTCCAAGCGCCAATCTCCTTCACGATCGATGCGTCCAAGTTCCATGTCGGGAAGCCGCGCATGCTGCCATAGCCCCCGCTGCAGGTCGTGTCGTAGCCCAGGATGCAGCGGCGGAGGTTGCCCGCGACTGCACTGGGATCGGAGAACACGCTCAGACCGGTCGGATTGTTGGTGCCGACACCATTGGAGCCGGAGCTGGCAAAAAGGGAATACTTCACCTTCGTGCCGGGGTTGATCGGCAGCGCGCAATCGCCCGAGCTGTAGTTCGGACCGTTGATGCTGGACGACGACGACTGGCCGAATGCCTGTTGCACCGATCCCGCCGCGTAGCCGACACAAACCGGTGCGCCGCTCTGCGCGAAGAACAGCGGGGCAACACTGTAACCGCCAAGCACGCGGCCCAACACACCCTTCTGGCTCTTGAACCACGGTGTCTTGTAGGTGGCCGCGAAGTTGTACAGGAATTTGTAGTCGAAGTTGCTGACGCCGTAGTTGGCGTGGGTGTTGAAGGCGTCGTACTGGGTGTAGGAGCTGTTGTACTGCGCCAGCGCCGACGTGCCCAGTGCCTTGCTCCATGTGAAGTTGGAGAGGATCGTCATGTTGTGGAACTCGCGCGCACGCCAAGTGACGTACATCGCGTTGTAGTTGCCCCAACCGAGCGAACTCTGGATGTCGATGGAAGCGGCCTGAGCGGCGACATTGCCGCCCGCAACCGCCGGACCCGAAATCATGGTGCGGCCCAAGGTCCAGCTCGCAGCCTTGTTCATCGCGGCCCACAGGTCGGAAACCTGGGCGTTCTTGATCAAGGATGTCTGGGTGGACGCGACGAACGCCGAGCAGCGGGCATAGGCCTTGCAGCTGGCCGAGCTGGCGCCGCCCAGCGCGTTCTCGAAGAACGGCTGCACCGGCACGGCCGCCGGGGATGTACCGCCTTGGAGCGCGAAATAGGTGGAGG
>CAITMP010000811.1 GCA_903893525.1 uncultured Acidobacteriia bacterium
CCGCCCGCAATCGCCTTGCTGTACGTGAACATGGCGTTCGCCGAAAAACCGTTGCTGAAGCGGTGCTGGACCCGCGAAATCATCGAATTGAAGCTGCTGTGCCCAAAGTTGCTGAACTTGTTGATGGCTCCGAACTGCGGATACGGCAGGAACGACTGGGTATTGGTGAAGGCGTTGTTCAGCACCGTCGTGTCGGTCGAATTGTAGATCGATTGCGGCAACACATTGATATTGATGCCGCCGGTGTTGATCAGCCCGACTCCCGAAGCGCCTTGGTAGACCATTTCCGCCAGGTAGTTGGGCTTGAACTCGTATTGCATGCCCATCGACCAAGTCATCGAGTACGGATTCCGCAGCGCCGGATCGATAAAGGTGATGTTGCGCGAGCTGTAGTTTGTGCCCACAAATTGGGCCGTGCCCGTGGAGGAATTGATGTTGTAGGCGACCTTGCCGGGTCCCTGCGACAGGTAGAAGGCCGGAAAAGGGTTGCCGGAAACCTGCTGGACAACGGATTGGGCACTGTACTCGTCCTGCCCCAGCTGCTGCACAATATCCTGGGTGAACATGCCGAACGACCCGCGCAGCACAAACTTCGGGCGGAAGTTCCATGCGAATCCGAGTCGCGGCGTGAAGTGGTTCCCGGCACCGTACAGGCTGCCCTTGGGGTGGATGATGCCGCCCATCAGGCCCGTCAGGGGATCGGTTGTCGTCGGGCTGAACTGGGATTTGTTGCCATACTGCGTGCTTGCCGGCGTCTCGTAGCTGTAGCGGAGGCCGACCGAGATGGTCAGGTTGCGGCGAATCCTCCAGTCGTCCTGGACGTAAAACTGGTGCATCCACCAGCGCGGCAGGTAATTCTGCAGCAAGGTGGTGAAGCTGGCGGAACTGACCGCGCCGAGTTCCAGCGAGGCGAACGAGTTGCCCGTATTCGGGGTGAAGGGGAGCCCGCTGCCGCCCTGGGCGAAGTTGAAAATCCCGGAAGGCTGCGAGGACGCAATGTCGTTTTCCCGCTGGAGAATACCCTGGTAACCCCATTTGAAGGTGTGGAGCCCGGAAACCTTCGTCATGTTGTCGGCCATGGTGATCCCCTCGTTGAGGGTTCGCGACGCGCCGCCCGGATTCGCGGTCCACGTAAAGCTGCTTCCGCCACCGCTCACCAAGCCGGGGAACGTCTGCGGGCCGACGCCCGGAATGCCCAACGTGGACGCCCAACCCTGGCCCAGCGTTACCGGCGTGATTACGTCGTTGCGGCGCTGGTAACCCAGCCGGACTTCGTTGATCAGCGTCGGGCTGATGGTGAAAATGTGGCTCAGCGCGATATTGCGCTCGTCGATCGGCTCCGGCAGGCCGAACCCGAGGGCCGTGTTGTCGATGGCCGACCAGTTGAACAGGACGTTGTTGCGGCTGCCGATGACGCGGTATTTGTTCCAGATGTAGCGGACGAAGATCTTCTGCTTGTCGCCCAATTGCTGGTCGATTTTGCCGAGGTAGGCTTGCCGGTCGGAAATGAAGTGGTTGCCAGAGTAGAAGTTGTTTACCGGCCCGGTGGTGGTAAAGGTGGACGGCAGGTTCGGCAGATTGTACGGGTTGAGCGAGAAGAACTTCTTCGTGACGGGGTCGATGCGGCTCTGGGGGATCACATTTCCGGCAAATTTCGTGGCGGTGTAGCCGCTGCTGCAGTTGGCGGTTCCGGCTGCGCAGGTGGCGATGGATTTCGGATCGTAGATGCCGAGTCCGACGCCGTTGAAGCTGAAGTCGCCGTTCAATTCGTCCTGGGTGGGGACGGAAACGGTGGCGAAGTTGGTCTCATGGTCGTAGTCGAGCCGGTAGCCGAGGAAGAAGAAGGTCTTGTTGCGCCCGTTGTAAATCTTGGGAAGAACGATGGGGCCGCTGATGGTCGAGTTGAAGTTGTGGTATTCGAATGGGGTGTTGGTGGCGAACTGGTTGAACACCTGGCGGTGGAGCCACGCCTTGTTGATGTAGCGTTCCTCGGCCGAAAAGTGCAGATCGTTGGTGCCGCTCTTGGTGGTCAGGTTGTACGCCCCGCCCGCCGCGTGGCCGATTTCAGCCGGAATTCCGGTGGTGAACACCTGGGCTTCCTGCAGGGAATCCACGGGCGGCGTGATCAGGGTGTTGGTGTCGCCCAGCGCCTTGCCCATGGCCTGCTTGGCCGTCACGCCGTCAATCGAGTACGAAAGTTGCTGTTCGGGCTGCCCAAGGACGTGGTACGTGCCGTCGTTGTTGGCCTGCGCGCCCATCTGGTAGTACATGAAGTGCTGCGGTTTCGATTGCGGGATCGGTGTATCGTGGATTTCCTTGGCGTTGGTGATGCCGCCAACCACTGCGTTGTCGGTGGAAAGCAGCGAGGCCTCCGCCGTCACCTTGATTTCTTCCGTGATCGCGCCGACGACCATTTCCACGTTGATGCGCGGCGTCTCACCGGCATTCAACTTGAGACCGGCCTGCTGGAAGCGCTTGAATCCCGCCGATTCCACCTCCAACTTGTAATTGCCTGGGTTTAGAAACGGCGCGTAGTAGGCACCTTCGCCGTTCGACTTGCCGCGGGCCACGGTGTTGGTGTCGATATTCGTGACGGTGACGGAGGCATTGGCGATGCTGGCACCGCTCGAATCGGTGACGTTCCCGACGAGCGTGGCGGTGCGGAGATCCTGGGCGGTAACGCTTACTGCGGCGGCGAACGCCAACGTGGCAAATCGTGTGAAGGTCTTCATGGACGGACTCCCTGGCAGGCAAATCCCGGACTTGGGGATGACACAAGATCTATCACTCTATCGAGTTGCTGTCAAGCTAGAATAGGCTGAGATGAAGCTTGCCCCGACGGTCTGCACCCTGCTTCTGGTATGTCTGCCCGCACGCACTGCGGACACGCCAGCGCAGGTCCTGTTCAACAAGCTGCGGGAGAATGTTCGGGCGGATTTGCAGCGCGCGGCGAGGTACACGTGCGTCGAAACGGTCACCCGACGACAGTACCGGCCGCAACTGGCGGGCAAGGGGACCAGCTGCGCGACGATGGTTGCGTCGCGCCAAGCGAATCCGGCTCTGGGGGAATTGCTTTGGCGCGACCGGCTCCGGCTGGACGTCGCCGTGGGGGACAAGGCCGAAATGTTCTCGTGGGCGGGCGCACGCAGTTTCGAAACGAACGACCTCGAGGATCTGGCGCTGAGCGGCTCGTCCGGATCGGGGGAATTCGGGTCCTTCCTCGCCGGGGTTTTTGGCAACAGCGCGGAACAATTCCGCTACAACGGGGAATTGAAAACCGACTTGGGGATTCTGGCCCGGTACGAATACAAAGTGCCTCTGGCGAAAAGTCACTACGTCTACCGCACGCGCACCTCGAAGGGGGCAACCATCCCCTACGGCGGCTTCTTTTACGCGGTGCCCGCCACCGCCGAACTGAAACGGCTGGTGGTGGATGCCACGGAGTTCCAGAACGAGGAAGTTTGCCACGTCACCGACACCATGGACTACACGCGCATCAAGGTGGGCACGGGCGACTTCATGGTCCCGGCGGTTTCCTCCATGGATGTCCTGTTCAAGGTGGGCGAGGTTTCG
>CAITMP010000812.1 GCA_903893525.1 uncultured Acidobacteriia bacterium
GGCAAACTGGCCTCGCATCTGAAATCGGAAGGCCATTCCGTGCTCCTTTGCGCCGCAGACACATTCCGCGCCGCAGCTATTGAGCAATTGGAGGTTTGGGGAACCCGCACCGAGACCCAGGTCATCCGCCAGAACACCGGATCGGACCCGAGCGCCGTCATGTTCGACGCCCTGACGGCGGCCAAGGCGCGGGGGGTCGATTACGTGATTGTCGACACTGCCGGCCGCCTGCAGACGAAGACCAACCTGATGGCGGAGCTCGAGAAGATGCGCCGCACCGCATCGCGCGTGATTGACGACGCCCCGCACGAAGTGCTTCTGGTTCTGGATGCCACCACGGGCCAGAACGGCCTCGAACAAGCGCGCAAGTTCACCGAAACGTCGGGCGTCACCGGTATTGTCCTCACCAAGCTGGACGGCACCGCCAAGGGCGGCGTGGTGGTTGCCATCGCCAAGGAACTCGGGTTGCCCATCCGGTACATCGGCGTGGGCGAAAAAGTGGAGGATCTGCTCCGCTTCGACCCGGAAAAATTCATCGACTCCCTGTTTGCAACTTCAAAGCCTGCAACTTCAAAGCCTGCGACGTCAAAATAGCTTATGAACCTCGTATACATGCGGGAAGCATTGGATCTGGCCAGGCAGGGCGTTGCCTTGGCGACCCCGAATCCGATGGTTGGTTGCGTCCTGGTGGGTGCCGACGGCTCTGTTGTAGGGCGGGGCTTCCATACGTGGGAGGGTGTGAAACACGCGGAAATCGTGGCATTGGAACAGGCCGGACCAGCGGCGAAAGGCGCAACAGCCTACGTCACGCTGGAACCGTGTTCGCATGTGGGACGCACCGGCCCCTGTGCGGATGCCCTGATCGCTGCGGGAATCGTGCGGGTGGTTGCGGCGATGGGGGATGTCAACCCGTTGGTTTCCGGTGCCGGTTTCGCCAAACTGCGCGCCGCCGGCATTGCCGTCGAGCCAGCCCCGGATTTCCGGGCCGAGGCCGAAAAGCTCAATGAAGCGTGGCTCCATTTCATCCGCACAGGCAAGCCGCTTGTGACGTTGAAGTGCGCAGTCACGCTCGACGGTAAAATTGCCGCGCCCGAGGACAACAGCGGCTGGATCACCAGCGAGCGTGCCCGGGCCCACGTCCAGGAATTGCGCCACGCCACCGACGCCATGGTCACCGGGATCGGCACCGCGCTGGCCGACGACCCGCTGCTCACCGACCGCAGCGGCCTCAAGCGCGCCCGCCCCTTGCTGCGCGTGGTTCTCGACTCCTTGCTGCGGCTCCCGCTGGAATCGAAGCTGGTCGAGTCGGCCGACGGGGATGTTCTGGTGATTGGCACATCGGCGGCATCGATGGAGCGCCGCAGGGCACTGGAAGGGGCTGGCGTCGAGGTGCGGATTCTGGATGGTCCGCGCGGGCGAGTCGACATCCGCGACACGATCCGGTTGCTCGGCCAGCGAAAGTGCCTCTCGGTGATGATCGAAGGGGGAAGCAAAGTCAATTGGGCCGCGCTCGAAGCGGAGGTGGTGGATAAAGTTTTCCTGTATTACGCGCCCAAAATTCTCGGCGGAATGAATTCACTGCCGATGGCCGGGGGAACGGGCCGCCAGCGCCGGGTTGACGCCATCCGGTTGGAACGCACGACGATCCACCAGATCCCGCCCGACGAATTCGCCGTTGAGGCCTACATTCGGAAAGAAATGCCGACGGGGAGCGAGTCCTAGGTGTTCACCGGAATTGTGGAGGAGCTGGGCACAGTCGCCTCGTTCGAAAGGCATCCCTCGGGAGCGCGCCTCTCGATCAAGTGTTCCTCAGTCCTCGGGGACAGCATCATCGGCTCCAGCATCGCGGTGAACGGCGTCTGCCTCACGGCTGTTGAGTTGCGCCCCGACGGTTTCTCCGCGGACCTGGCACCGGAAACCCTGCTGCGCGCCAACTTGGAGGACCTGAGCCCGGGCGATCCAGTCAACTTGGAGCGGCCCGTAACCCCTGTGACCCGGCTCGGCGGCCACATCGTGCAAGGCCACGTGGATGGAACGGGAGTGCTTGAATCGCTGCGGTCGTTGGGGGACGGCAACTGGGAACTTGCGGTCCGGGTGCCGGACGAACTGGAGCGCTTTTTCGTTTTCAAGGGCTCCATCTGCCTCGACGGCATCAGCCTCACGATCGCGGCTATTGAAGGCCCCCAAATCAGGATTGCCATCATCCCGCACACCTACCAAGCAACCAATCTTTCCGCGCGAAAGCCGGGGGATCGGATCAACGTGGAGTGCGACATCCTCGCAAAGCACGTCGACCGCCTGATGAAACCGTATACAATCTCTAACTAGAGGGAACACAAAATTATGAACAAAATCGCTGTCACACTGCTGATCGCCGGCCTGTCCACCGGCATCGCAATGGCCCAGGACAAGGCCGCTGATAAGAAGGCTGCGCCAAAAGCAGCTGAAAAGAGCATCCTGCAACCCGGCATGGAACCGACCGGCGGATGGACGCCGGCTGGCGAACTCGGCGACAAGACCGCCGAAGCCTGGTCGAACACGACCAAGGGTGCCGCTGTCGACAACAAGCCCGTTGCGGGCAAGGTTGTCACCGTTACGGGCGAAATCTTGGACCTCTCCTGCTACCTCCAGCTCGGCAAGCACGGCGACAAGCACTCCTCCTGCGGCAAGAAGTGCCTCACCAACGGCCAGCCCATCGGTCTCGTGACCAAGGCCGGCGACATCTACCTGCTGATCGATGAGGAACACGACCTCCGCCGCGACGGCCAAACGACGTTCCGCGCCGCCGCTGCCGAAAACTTTGCCAAGGTCATGACCATCACCGGCACCGAGACATCGGTCAACGGCTCCAAGACCATCTTCGTGCAGGGCTATATCAAGAAGTAGCTCCGGCTCAATCCGGGCAACATCCAAAGCATTATGAAGAAGGCTCTCGTAACGGCTGGCGTCCTGTCGCCAGCCGTCCTCCTGTTTGCGGCGGCCACGGTCGCCAAAGCCCCCAAGGAACCGCTCGGACTGCTCCCGATCACCTGGCCCAAGGACAACCCCTACTCCGCGGAAAAGGTCGAACTGGGCAAAGTCCTCTACTTCGACAAACGCCTGTCCGCCGACGGCACTGTCTCCTGCGCCACCTGCCACGACCCCAAGTTTGCATTTACAGACGGAGCACCGACCTCGACCGGCATCAACGGTCAGAAGGGCGGGCGCAGCGCCCCCACCGTAATCAACCGCGCATGGAGCAACGCGCAGTTCTGGGACGGTCGCGCCGCATCCTTGGAAGCCCAAGCGCTCGGCCCGGTCCAGAACCCCATTGAGATGGGCAATTCGCTCAACAACATGGTGAAAACGCTCAACGGCATCGCCGGTTACAAGCCGTTGTTCACCAAGGCCTTTGGCGACGGCGAAGCCACCGCTGGGCGCGTGGCCATGGCTATCGCAACCTTCGAGCGGACTGTGGTGTCCGGCAATGCGCCTTTCGACAAGTGGAAGGCCGGACAGTCGACGGCGATGTCACCTTCCGCCATCCGGGGCTACAAAGTCTTCCAGAAGGCGGAATGCGATGCCTGCCACGAGGGCCAGAGCTTCACGTCGAACATGTACACCAACATCGGCGTGGGTCTCGACAAGCCGAATCCCGACCTCGGCCGCTACGTCGTCACCAAGAACGACGGGGACTGGGGCGCGTTCAAGACCCCGACCCTTCGTGAAATCGAGCACACCGGCCCCTACATGCACGACGGCAGCATGAAGACGCTCGAAGAGGTTGTCGACTACTACGACAAGGGCGGCACGCCGAACAAGAACCTCGACACGCACATCAAGAAGCGCAATCTCACCGCGGGCGAGAAATCCGATTTGGTTGCGTTCATGAAGGCGCTCAGTGGAACGGGCTGGCGGGGTATCGCAGCTCCGGCGTCGTTCCCGCAGTAAAACCGAATGTCCTTGCAGCAATCCGGGGGTGGGAGCCGCAAGCTCCCACCCCTTTTCGTTGTTTGGACGGCTCGTCGGAATCAATCGGGTAACATGGAAAGTGGAGGAATGGCCGAGCGGTTGATGGCGGCGGTCTTGAAAACCGTTGACGGGGAAACCCGTTCGGGGGTTCGAATCCCTCTTCCTCCGCCACCCATCCCGGGGTAGTACCCATACCTTCCTGTACGCACGCGAGCGCTTGCCCCATAATCCATATATGGCAAAGCGACTTCTCCTCGCCGCACTCCTCACCCTCTCCGCATCCGCGCAACAGTTCCCTTCCGACCTCTTCCAACCCTTGCGTTGGCGCAATATTGGACCCTTCCGGGGCGGTCGTACCCGTGCCGCAGCCGGTGTACCATCCCAGCCCAACGTCTTCTACGTCGGACACGTGAACGGCGGAGTCTGGAAGTCCGACGACTACGGCCGGACGTGGCTGCCCATATTCGACGCCCAGCCCACACAATCCATCGGAGCCATCGCCGTGGCACCGTCGGATCCCAACATTGTCTATGTTGGAAGCGGCGAAGGACTACAACGGCCTGATCTCTCCGTAGGCGACGGCATCTACCGCTCCGCCGACGCCGGGCGCACTTGGACGCACCTCGGTCTGCGTGACGGCCAGCAAATCCCAGCCCTCGCCGTGGATCCCCGCAATCCCAACCACGTCTACGCCGCAGTGCTGGGGCACCCTTACGGCTCCAACGCCGAACGCGGGCTCTATGTCTCCTCCGACGGTGGCGCGACTTGGGCCAAGTCCCTCTACATCGACGAAAATACCGGAGCTTCTTCGGTGGAGATGGACCCGCTGAATCCCGACATACTCTACGCCTCCATGTGGGAAGCCCGCCAGGGCCCCTGGGAGTTCGGCAACGCCTACGCCGGAACGCACGGCGGCCTGTTCAAGACCACGGACGGCGGCCGCAACTGGCGCAAAGTCACTGCGGGTCTGCCAGCCATCCAGCAGGTCTACGTGGCGATTGCGCCCTCCGACCCACGCCGGGTCTACGCCGTGGCAGCTTCCGCGGGCTCGGTCCAAATTTTCCGTTCGAACGATGCCGGCGAATCCTGGAGCAAGGCGACCGAGGACACCCGCCCTGCCGGACGCATCGGTGGCGGCGACCTGCCTGTCCCGAAAGTCGATCCAAAGAACCCGGATGTGGTTTACAGCACCAGCACGGTGACCTGGCGCTCCACCGACGGAGCCAAGACTTGGACCGGCATCAAGGGTGCCCCCGGTGGCGACGATTATCAAAACATCTGGATCAATCCGACCAACCCCGACGTGATCCTGCTGGTCAGCGACCAGGGTGCCGCCGTCTCCGTCAACCACGCACGCACTTGGAGCTCTTGGTACAACCAGCCCACGGCCCAGGTCTACCACGCAATCGCCACGAACGATTTTCCCTACCGCGTCTGCGGCGGACAGCAGGAGAGCGGCTCCGTTTGCGTCGCCAGCCGGGGCAACGACGGCGCCATCGGATTCCGAGAATGGCATCCGGTGGGCGTGATCGAGTACGGCTACGTTGCGCCCGACCCGCTGAACCCGGACATCATCTACGGTGCCGGTCGCGGCCAGGTGTCGAAGCATTTCAGGAAAACCGGCGAGGTCCAGTCCGTCACCCCAACGCCGGGACGCGACCCGAAGTTCCGTTCGGACCGCACCCAGCCGATCATGTTCTCCCCAGTGGATCCACACCTGCTCTACTACGCGGCTAATGTCGTGTTCCAGAGCACTGACGGGGCCCAGACTTGGAAACAGATCAGCCCCGACCTGGCCCGTCCTGAGCCCGGCGTTCCGGCCAGCCTGGGGCAAATGGCGGCCGCGGACCGGAATGCGGGCAAGCAGCGGGGCGTCATCTACTCACTCGCGCCGTCTTTCCGCAACACCCAAACGATTTGGGCCGGCACGGACGAGGGCCTGATCCACCTGACCCGCGACGGTGGCCTCCACTGGAAGGACGTCTCCCCGAAGGAGCTCGAACCTTGGAGCAAGGTGACGCAGCTGGTGGCCTCGCACTTCGATGACGACACCGCGTACGCGTCTGTGAGCCGGTTCCGAGTCGACAACCAAAAGCCCTACATCCTCCGCACCCGCGACGGCGGCAAGACTTGGACCAGCATCGTCACAGGCATCACCGAGGACGCGCCAATCAACACGGTCCGCGAGGATTCCGTGCGCAAGGGCCTGCTCTTTGCAGGAACCGAAAAATCCGTTTGGGTTTCCTTCGACGCCGGCGACCACTGGCAGCCACTCCAGCTCAACCTGCCCCACACCTCGATGCGGGACCTGTGGCTCAAGGACAACGATCTGATCGTGGGCACACATGGCCGGTCCTTCTGGATTCTGGACGACATCACGCCCCTGCGGCAGGTGACTGCGGCGACACTCGACGCCAAGGCGACCCTGTTCAAGCCCGGCAAGGCGGTGCGGGTCCGTTGGAACACCAATACGGACACTCCCCTGCCCCCGGACGAGCCGGTCGGCGAAAATCCGCCGGACGGTGTCGCCATCGATTACTTCCTCAAAGACGCGGCCAAGGGCGTGGTCACGTTGGAAATCGTTGACGCGGCGGGCAAGACCGTCCGGAAGTTCACGTCGAACGACAAAGTCGTGCCGACACCGGAGGCCATCGCACAGCTCAGCATCCCGGCCTACTGGCCGAAACGCGGGCGAACCCTGTCCTCGACCGCCGGGATGCACCGCTGGATTTGGGATCTGCACTACCGTGCCCCCGATTCCTCGCGCCACGATTACCCAATCGCCGCGATTCCCTTCAACACCCCGCGCCTACCGTACGGGCCCCGCGCGCTGCCAGGAGTCTATACGGTAAAGTTGACCGTCGACGGCGAAGTGAAGACAGCCCCGCTCACCGTCACCATGGACCCGCGTGTAACAGCAACCCCTGCGTCCATACGGCGGCTGTTCGACGCCCAAGTCAAACTGGCCGGTCTGATGAGCCGGACCACGGAGGGTGCCAACGAGGCCCGTTCCATTGAGGAGCAGGTCGCCAAGCTCACCGGTATCGACAAAGCGGAATTCGATAGGAACGTGAAGGCACAGCTGGCTGCGCTTACAGGACTGAACGGCCAAGCGTCGGCGCTGTACAAGGATCTCGACGGAACCGATAGCGGCCCAACCGCCGCACAGACAACCGCCATCGCAACGATTGCGAGGAACGCCGAGAAAGCCATTGAAGCCTGGGAGTCAACCGCGAAAGGGGGAGTCACCACTTTCAACGTCAGACTCAAGGCCGCCAATCTCCCCGAACTCAAGGTCGCCCAAAAGGAACTGGACGAGGAAGAGGACGGCGACGACGACGATATCGGATAGCCGTTGAAGCTACTTGGGGGCGTTCTTGCGACGCTCCACCATTGTCTTCACTGCCGCCGGAAGGTCGAAACGGCCTTCCGGCACGCTCTCCTCGTAGCTGACCTTGTCAAATTTCATGGTCATGACTTGGTTCATGGCATTCATGACCATGAGAAACGGGGTTTGGACACCGGTGACCATGCGGTAATCCCCGAGCCGCTGGTCGACGGCAATTTCCCCCATGGCCGTTGGCATCGACATGGTCATTCGGACGGGCAAACCGGATTTCTTGTCCAAATAGAAGATCTCGGTCTTGCCTGTGGTCGGCGTCATCTCGAC
>CAITMP010000813.1 GCA_903893525.1 uncultured Acidobacteriia bacterium
ACTTCCAGCTGGATGCATGGCCCTTCACAAGGTACCCGATGTTTTCCGGGCGGACCCCGCCGGAAGATGCCCGCGTCGTGAGAATCCGGTTGATTTTGCAAGACGGAACTTCCCAATGGTGGGCCCCGCGTTCACACAGGTATGCCGACGCAATCGGCAGCCGACTGCAACATCCGGAACCAGGCATGGTTTTGTGGGCCGCGGCGGAGGTGCTACGGCTGATTGCACATGACGAGGGCGGCACCGGCCGGTACCGGGCGATCTCAATCGTGGAACGGCGTTGGGAACACGGTTCCGTTTGCGACCGCGAGCTGTCAATCATTCCTGTCCCGCGGCCGACCGTCCGGAGGCAGACCGTCCGGAGGCCGAAATGACGCCGTCCGGTGCAGTTGAGGTATTCCGTGCCCTCTATTGCGGCGCTCTGGCCACGCAGATGGCGTTTCGATTCGAGGCCCAATCTGCCTTCTTCCGTTCCGAGCCTTCGAGAATCTATGGCGGGATGCCGAAATTATTGGGACTCGCGCGGCTCAAGCGTCCGGGATACACGCAGTTCCAACTCGCGGGCGTGGCATTCGCACTGGGGCTGGCCGCGGCTGCTGCCGGGATTGCTCCGAAAGTTGGCCTGGGCGTTGCGCTTCTGGCATTCTTCATCTACTTCCCGCCGATCCTTTGCCACGGACCGGTGATGCGGAAAGCGAATCTGGTGCCGGTGGTGCTGGCAATTCTATTGATGGCACCTTCGAACCAGCTGCTCGGGGTGCAGATCGCCATCGCGGCCGTGTATTTTTCGGCCGGAATTGCCAAGCTCCGGGTTTCGGGATGGCGGTGGATGGACGGAGTGGCGCTCCAAGGGTATTTCGTCACTGCGTACATGTGGCATGAGCGGCCCCTGGCGCTTTGGCTTTCAAGGTCACGCAGCCTGTGCGCATTGCTGAGCACGGTGGTGCTGATTTGGGAGCTGACTTTCCCGGTCGCCATCTTTTTCCCCTCGATTGTATGGGTTTGGGTGGTGGTGGGGGTTGGATTCCACTTGGCGACGTCGCTTCTGATGCGCATCCACTACTGGGTCTACTTTGGACCTGTGTATTTCGTTTTCGCGGCACCATGGGTGGCCCGGGTCCTTTCGGCATGATTCCAGTGGGATTGGAACCGGGGCCGGAGGGCACCGTACTGGTCCAGTGGGAGGACCTTGGGTCATACCACTGCTACAACGGGTTTTTCGATGACGGCCTCGCGATGCTGCAGGCTCTGGTAAAGGGCCACCTTCCCGGCATGCGGACTCCATTGGCGGATTTGCCCGCGTTCCCGCCCGAACAATGCGTCTCGCCGACCGGGTTGATCTTCCATTCGGCTCGGTGCGGCTCCACGCTGCTCGCCAAGGTGCTCGCAAGATCGCGGAAAAACATCGTGGTGGGGGAGGCCGACGTCCACAACACCTTTTGGAGGTTGGTGGAAGGTCGGGGAGCCGGTGAAACCGAACTTTTCCGGCGGCTGGTGGTGGCAATGGGCTTGAAGCGGTTGCCGGGTTACGACGGCCACATCGTGAAATTCACCTCGCACAACGTGATGCGGTTCCGACCCATTCGGGAGGCTTTTCCCCAGACTCCGGCGCTGTTTCTCTTCCGGGATCCCCAGGCGACGCTGGATTCCTACCATCGGGGCCTACCTGGCTGGATGGGAAAGGACTGCGGCGACGGCCTGCGGTGGCACACACCGGAGGCTGCGGTGGAGGACTTTTGGGAAGCCGCCATGGCCGTCAGGGAGCCCGGTTTGAGAATGCTCGACTATTCCAACCTGACCCCGGCCAGCCTGCCCAGCATACTGGAATGGTTCGGCCAGAAGCCCGATTCCACTGAACTACGCCAGATGCTGGCGGAGTTCGGCTGGAATTCGAAGAGCCGCGTACCAAAACCATTCGTCCGGGAGGTTCGGGCGAGGCTGGGCACCGTGTCTCCAAGGCTGGCGGAACTCTACACCGCTTTGCGGGCTCGCGAAGCTGCGGATTGGCCGGAGCTTTCGAGCAACGCCGAAAGAAAATCAACATAGGTCCGGGCCACAATCCTGTGGTTGAAATGTCCCTCCACCCGGGCGCGGCCAGCGCGGCCCATTGCCCGTGCACGATCCGGGTCGTCGAGGAGCGCTTCGACGGCGGCGGCGAAAGCGGTCGCGTCCCTCGGTGGGACCAGCAAACCAGTTTCCCCGTGCACAACCGATTCGCGGCAGCCCCGAATATTGGTGGCAACCACCGGAAGGCCGGCGCTCATGGCCTCCAGAATCGAAATCGGGAAGCCTTCGCGGTACGAGGGCAGGACAAAAACATCCATCACCGGGAGGTATCGGGCCACCTCGTCGGTATGCCCCATAAACCGGAACTGCCGGGACAGGCCGGCAAGCTCCACTTCACGGCGGAAGACTGGGCCGTAGTTGTCCCGGTCGCTGGCCAGACTTTCGCCCAGAACCAAGAAGATGGGACGGTGCCCGCGGGAGAGTTCGCGCGCCATGTGGAGGAATTCGGGGAAGCCCTTTTCCCGGACGATCCGCGCCGTGATCCCCACAACGGGCTGCGACCCATCGATATCCAACTCCTGCCGTACCGCGGTGGTTTCCGCCTGGCGGTGCGCGCGCGGCTGGAATTCGGAAGGATCCACACCGTTGTATAGGGTAACGTGCCGGGCACCGCTCCGCCCGAGGCCAAGGCGGTCGGCCAATCGGCGGTCTTCGTCGGAGACAAAAGTCAGATGGTCCGTAATGCGCCCCAGCATCCATTCCAGTGCCTGGTGGGCGATCCGTATCGCGCCGGGCATGTTTTCGTGGAACAGGAAGCCGTGGACTGAATGTACAACGTGGCGGGCACCCGTGATCCAAGCTGCCGGGCGACCAACCAATCCCGCCGCTGGTGCGTGGGTGTTGACGATATCGAACTTCTCCCGCGACAGAAGCTTCGCCAGTTGGACCAAGGGTCTCAAGTGTTTCAATGGCGAAAAAGTACGGCTAAGATCCACGCGGTGGACGTGGAAACCGCTGGCCTTGAGGCGCCCCACATAGGGACCGTCCGGGCACGCCACATGGACTTCCCAACCGGCGGCCCGCAAACCGGCCAAGTGGTGCCGCAGCAGGGAAACAGCCATGATGTCAACCGCGCAGACAATGAGAATGCGCGGATGTCGGTCGGAAATGGCGGACGGCGGCATCGGACGCTTTTTCTCCATGGTACCTTTGGGTGAGGGCATGCAACCGTTCCAGTCAGCCAGAGTACTGGCCGCAGTCCTCGGGGACCCCGCCGCACTTCCGGTCGATGCCGGTCAACGAACAGAACTTTTCAATCTGGCCGTGCAGGAGGGCTTGGGGCCGCTTCTGGCGAAAACCATCCGCCCATTCGTCTTCGCCGAGGACCGTCGGCGATGTGATGCAATCCTCGGCAAGAGTTGGATCTGGCACGACCGCATGCTTTCGGCTGCGACGTCGGTGGCCGGCGCACTGGAGACCGGCGGTGTCAAAGCCTTATCCCTAAAGGGCCCCGTATTGGCCTTGAGGCACTTTAAGCCTCCGTTCGTGCGACGCCCCTCCGGCGATTTGGATATCGGTGTTGCCGCCGGCGATTTGGAGCGCGCTTGCGCCGCATTGGCGAGCCTTGGCTACGTGCTGGAAGGCTCTTTGGCCGCTTACATGTCTACCACACACCACGCGGCGCTGGTACCGCCCCAGTCCGGCGGGCTGCCATCCATTGACCTGCATTTCCGTCTCACCCAGGGCACTTTGGGAGTCCCCATCGCCAGCCTCCTGGAAGCAGCCATACCTTTCGAGCTTCCTGGAGGCGTGGGCACTTGGGTGCAGGACCCAGCGGATGAACTAATGCATTTAGGTCTGCACGCCGTTTATGGGCGATTCTGCCCCCTCTTCCATCTCTTTGAGTTCCACCGCCTTTGGCGCGCTGCCGAACCCGCCGTTCGCGAGCGGGCCGTCAGTCGGGCTCGGGAGTTTCATCTGGTCGGCGGTCTGCGCATGCTCGATGTGGCATTCCACTGCATCTGGAACGAACCACTCTTGAACAACGGCATGGAGCTCCCGCGCACGTGGCTCGATTCGCGCATCGATGATCGACTGCTTAGGGACTTTGAAAGTTGGAAAGTAGCGACCGAGGCGGAGGGCGGCCATGGCGGCAGTTTTGGCAGTCGTATCCAGGGCCGGTGGCTTGACTTTCAATTGACAGACCGGCCAATCGACGCGCTGCGCCTCTGCTGGTCACTCTGCCAATTGATAATCGTTCGCCTAAAGCGCGACGTCAAATAGCTCCGCGGTACGAGATGCCGGGATCGAAACCGACAAGCACCAAAGATGCGGCGTACCCTTCCGGGGCCTGCAGCTTCACCAAGCGGAAATCCCCATGGGGGACCCGCATCAGCGGAGCGCCAAGAGCCTTCGTCCGCGCCTCGCGCCCGGTCCACACCTGGTAGAGGTCCTCGCGGGACTCGGGGAGGGTGGTTTCGCCGATCCGGCGTAGCAGATCCGCCAGGTTCAAGTTCGGCCGCATGAATTCCAAATCGATGCCGACCTGCGCGTCGAACGTGACAGCGACCATCGCGTAATCACCCGCGTGGGAGATGTTGAAGCCGATGCCGGGGAAATCCCGAAGAGCAGGTTTTCCATGCTCGCCATAGGTGAAGACCAGCTCCGCGGGACCGGCCTGGACATAGGTGTTAAGAATCGTGCGCAGAATCGTCCGGGCACGGGCCCACTTTTCCCGGTCGCGGTCGAAGATGAAACGGGCCGCGCGCGCCTCCTCGTCGGGCGACAAGATTGGGGTTCTTGACGTTTCCAGCGAAACCGTCCAAACATCCACGGGATGGGTCATCCCAGCAACCCCCTCACGGCCGCGGGCAAATCGGACCCACCCAAATAGCGTTCCAAGCCGCCCTCCGACAACCAAGCCTCGAATTCCGGCCCCGGTTTCAGCCCCAGCAGCGCGCGCACCGCGAGCGCATCGTGGAACGAGGTGCTCTGGTAGTTCAGCATGATGTCGTCGGCTCCGGGCACCCCCATGATGTAGTTCACCCCGGCCGTGGCCAGCAGGGTCAGCAGCGAATCCATGTCGTCCTGGTCCGCCTCGGCGTGGTTCGTGTAGCAGACGTCGCAGCCCATCGGAAGCCCCAGCAGCTTGCCGCAAAAGTGGTCCTCCAACCCTGCCCGCGCAATCTGCTTCCCGTCGTAAAGATACTCCGGACCAATGAAACCGACCACCGTATTCACCAGCATCGGTCGGAAATGCCGCGCCAGTCCATACGCCCGCGCCTCGCAGGTCTGCTGGTCCATGCCATTGTGCGCGTTGGCCGAAAGGGCGCTTCCCTGCCCCGTCTCAAAATAGAGGATGTTGTCCCCGATTTCGCCGCGCCTGAGCGCGCGCGCCTGCTGCCACGCCTCCTCCAGCAATGCAATATTCACCCCGAACGACCGGTTCGCCGCCTCCGTACCGGCTATCGACTGGAAAACCAGGTCGACCGGCGCGCCCCGCCGCATCGCCTCCATCTGGGTCTTGATGTGCGCGAGAACACAACTCTGCGTCGGCACCGCCCAGGTCTGCCGGACACGCTCGATGAGCCGCAGCAGTATTTCCACCGATTCCACAGACTCCCCAACGGGATTGATGCCAATCACCGCATCGCCGCTTTCGAGCAGCAACCCGTCCACGATGCTGGCCGCAATCCCAACCGGGTCATCCGTCGGGTGGTTCGGCTGCAACCGTGTCGAAAGACGCCCCGGCAGACCCACCGTGGTGCGGAACCGGGTCACGACGTGGATCTTCGCCGCCACCGCGATCAAATCCTGAACCCGCATCAGCTTTGACACGGCTGCGGCGATTTCCGGCGTCAGGCCGGGCGCGATCGCCGCCAGAACCTCGCCCGTCGCCCCATGCGAGAGCAGCCAATCGCGCAATTCGCCCACAGTCAGGTGCGAAACCTTCGCGAAGGCCGCCAAATCCTGCTCGTCGAGAATCAGACGGGTCACTTCGTCCGCGTCGTAGTCCGCAAGCGGCTGTTTCCGGAACGCGGAGAGCGGAACATCCGCCAGTGCCATGCGCGCCGCCACCCGTTCCTCCGCCGAATGTGCCGCGATTCCCGCCAACTCGTTCCCGGAACACGGTGCCGACGCCTTGGCCAGCAGTGTTTTCAGGTCTCCAAACCGGTGGACGACGCTGCCGAATGTATGCGAAAAAGCCATGTGCGCCCTAACTTCATGTTTGCAGAACGATCCCTTCAGCGGAATTGCGTTGCGCAAACGCCCTCCAGTCGGCAATCCTGTAAGGGTGAATCCAGAACAGATCCGCGCCGCGGTCCACGAAGAACTGCAGGCGCTCCCGATTATCGACATCCATACCCACCTGTTTCAACCCTCCCTCGGGCCCATCGGCCTCTGGGGCATCGACGAGTTGATCACCTACCACTACCTCGAGGCCGAGCTTTTCCGCTCCTGCCCCATCACCCCCACCCAGTACTTTTCGATGGGCAAGCAGGCCCAGGCCGATCTCATCTGGAAGACCCTCTTCATCGACAACACCCCCATTTCGGAAGCCACCCGCGGCGTCGTTGCCGTCCTCAACGCCTTCGGACTCCCCACATCCGGCAGCCTGGCCGAGGCCCGCGCCTTTTTCGCCAGCCGCAAGCTCGACCAACACATCGACGACGTCTTCCGCCTCGCCGGCATCGACCAGGCCGTGATGACCAACGACCCCCTCGATCCCACCGAAGTTCCCGCCTGGGAGGCCAACCCGGCCACCGACAAGCGCTTCCACGCCGTCCTCCGCCTCGACCGCATCCTGAACAAGTGGGCCCAGCACTGGGAAGTCTTGAAGGAGCAGGGTTACGACGTGGCCGCCGACGGCTCCGGCAATTCGGCCTCCGAAGTGCGTCGCTTCCTCGCAAAATGGTGCGACAAGATGAACCCGGTCTACATGGCCGTCTCGCTGCCCGATACGTTTGCCTACCCCGAGGACAGCACCAGGATTCTCTTCCTGCGTGAGGCCGTCCTACCGCTCTGCCGCGAGCGCAACATCCCGCTTTCCACCATGATCGGTGTTCGGTACCTGGTGAATCCCGCCCTGAAGCTGGCCGGCGACGGCGCGGGCAAGTCGGACCTCCGCGCAGTGGAGCGCATGGCGCTCGATTTCGGCGACAACCGTTTCCTGATCAGCCTCCTCAGCCGCGAAAACCAGCACGAGCTCTGCGTCTACGCCCGCAAGTTCGCCAACCTGATGCCGTTCGGCTGCTGGTGGTTCCTCAACAACCCGTCCGTGGTGGAGGAGATGACCCGCGAACGCATCGAAATGCTGGGCGCGAGCTTCATCCCGCAGCACTCGGACGCGCGCGTTCTGGAACAGGTGATCTACAAGTGGCGCAACACCCGCCGCACTCTGACCCCGATTCTGGCCGGTACGTTCCAGACCCTCGCGGAAGACGGGGGACCCGACTCAGGCATTGTGACCCGCGAGGCCATCCGGCGTGATATAACCCGTATGTTCCGGGGCAATTTCGAAAACTTCGTACTGAGCCGTTAGTCCCGGCATCCAACCCGAGTCCATGTCCAACACCTCCCAAGCTGGAAAGAAGAGTATTTTTGGCGGCAACGTGCGGTGGGCCATCTGCGGCCTTCTGTTTTTCGCCTCCACCGTCAACTACATGGACCGGCAGGTCCTCGGGTTGCTGAAACCAACGCTCGAAAAAGAGCTGGGGTGGAACGACAAGGATTTCGGCTGGATCATCTTCACCTTCCAGCTTGCCTATGCGATCGTGATGCCCTTCGCGGGCCGTGCCATCGACTGGCTCGGAACCCGCGTCGGGTATGCCGTGGCCGTGATCATTTGGAGTCTGGCCTCGATGTCGCATTCGATAGCCGGAACCCCCATCCAGTTCGCGATGGCGCGCTTCGGCCTCGGATTCGGCGAGGCCGCCAATTTCCCCGCAGCTCTGCGGACCGTCGCCGAGTGGTTCCCGAAACGGGAGCGGGCCTTTGCGACCGGGTTGTTCAACAGCGGGACCAACATCGGGGCGCTCATCGTTCCGATCCTGGTGCCGTTCGTGGCCCTGCATTTTGGTTGGCGGAAGGCGTTCCTAGTCACTGGCGGGCTGGATTTCGTCTGGCTGGCGCTGTGGCTGAGTTTTTACCGGAAACCGTCGGAACACCCGGGGATGACGGCGGCAGAGTTGCACCTGATTGAATCGGACGGTGTCGACAAGCCGAAGGGGCCGGCACCCAGCTATTTCTCGCTTCTGGGCAAGAAGGGTGCCTGGGCGTATCTGGTGGGCAAGTTCATGACGGATCCGGTCTGGTGGTTCTACCTCTACTGGGTGCCC
>CAITMP010000814.1 GCA_903893525.1 uncultured Acidobacteriia bacterium
CTCGTGCTGTCCGGCCTTTGCCGTTTTCACCCGCGACAATTCTCCATCAACCTAAGATACTGACTCCGAAGTAATTAGGTCTTGACAGCGACCTATTGTATGCGGTACCTTGGTGGCGTTACCAAAGTGTCACGATTTGCACTTGGCCCACGCCCCGCAGCGCCTCCCTCCAACGTCTGGAGATCCTCACAACTCACTGTTTCTAGCCACGCGGTCCTCCCGATTCAGTTTTCCGGGTCGCCGAGTGAAGGGCCGCCGGTTTTTGCCTCGCGGTAATTACATGCACTGAAATGCTTTTAAGGAGACTCAAATCGTGACATTCAACGCACCCCTGAACGCGAACGACCGCAAGGACCTGATCAACCGCGGCTTCTCCCGTCGGAACCTCGGCAAGATTGCCGCCATGGTCACCGCCGGTGCCTCCATGCCTTTTTACAACGAGTCGGCACTCGCCCAGCTCTCGAAAGTTGACAATGTTCCGGCCGATGCCGTGATGATCAACTCCAACGAGAATCCGCTCGGTCCCTGTACCGAAGCCAAGGAAGCGGCGATGAAGATCGTCTCCCAGGGCGGTCGCTACCTGTACGGCGAGACCGACAAGGTCGCCAAGATCATGTCCGAGCAGGAAGGCGTCAAGGTCAGCTACGTCCGTGTGTATCCCGGATCAAGCGCCCCGCTCCACCAGGCCGTCCTCGCGTTCACTTCCCCCGAGAAGCCCCTCGTGATGGCCGACCCCGGTTATGAAGCCGGCGGACGCGCCGCAGCCTTTATCGGCTCGAAAGTCATCAAGGTGCCGCTCACGGCCGACTACAAGCACGACGTGAAGGAAATGTTGAAGCAGGGCGGTCCGAACGCCGGTCTCTTCTACATCTGCAACCCCAACAACCCGACCGGCA
This sequence comes from uncultured Acidobacteriia bacterium, assembly GCA_903893525.1. Classification (GTDB taxonomy): domain Bacteria; phylum Acidobacteriota; class Terriglobia; order Bryobacterales; family Bryobacteraceae; genus BOG-234. The sequence continues at coordinate 897 of CAITMP010000814.1, forward strand.
CGCTCACGCCGAAGTCCGAGATCGAATGGCTCGTCGCCAACAAGCCCAAGGGCTCCATTGTCATGGTTGACGAAGCCTACACCCACATCTCCACCGCTCCCTTCAACACCGACCTGGTTGCCCAGGACAAGGACGTCATCTCCCTCCGGACCTTCTCGAAGATCTACGGCATGGCCGGTCTGCGCGCTGGTGCCGCCATTGCCCGTCCCGACCTCCTGGACAAGCTCGGCGGCTGGGGTGCGGGTATGCTCCCCATCACCGGTATGGCTGCCGCCAGCGCCAGCTTGCTGCAGAAGAACCTGATCCCCGAGCGCCGCAAGCTGATCGGCCAGGTTCGCGTCGACACCTTGGAATTCCTCGAGAAGCACAAGTTCAAGGTGGTTCCGTCCGAATCCAACTGCTTCATGGTCGACGTGAAGCAACCCGGCAACAACATCGTCACCGCGATGCGCAAGGAAAAGGTCTACATCGGTCGCGTGTGGCCGGCATGGCCGACCTACGTCCGTGTCACCGTCGGCACCGCGGATGAAATGAAGAAGTTCCAGGCTGCGTTCGTTAAGGTAATGGCCTAAAGCCACAACAGGGAGACCCATATGATCCCCACGCCACAGTCGTTGCGGCGGGCGAAGTACACGTGGGAACGCTTCTTGGGCGATTGTGCGGGCGGCTTAATTGCCGCCCTCATCGCCTTACCCTACGGCCTCTCCATGGCGGCGCTGATGAAGCTCCCGCCCATCTTGGGTGTGGTGACCTCCATCCTCACCGCGCCGATTACAGCCCTCCTCGGTCGCAATCCTGTTCTTATCGGCGGCACGGCCAGCGCAACCGTGCCATTTATCGCCAGCGCTGTCCGCTCCCAGGGAATCGGTGGTGCCGCCAAGGTGTCCATCGTGGCGGCGGTCTTCATGATGGTGTTCTGCGTCATGAAACTGGGCCGCTATGTGGCCTTGGTTCCCCAAACGGTGGTCGCCGGATTTTCGGCAGGCATCGGTGCCATCATGTTCATTTCCCAGATGAACGTTCTGCTCGGTGTCGCCCCCGTCGGTGGTGACAATTCACTGGTCCAGTTCTTCAAAGTGATTGCGGAGGTGCCCTCGGCCCGCTTCGCCCCCTTGATCCTGGGCGGCTCGGTCATGCTCACGGCCGCGATCATGATGCGTTTCACGCCAAAACTTCCCGCTCCGCTCGTGGGCGTTGCCGTGTCTGCACTTTTGGCGCAGGTGTTTCGTTTCCATGAACCCGAGGTTGGCTCCCTGCACTTGGGCCTTCCCCCATTTGCGGGATTCTATTGGACCCCGCAGGACGTGCTCACCGTAGTCCCGACCGGGCTCACGTTGGCGTTCGTCGCTTCCATCAATATCCTTCTTACTTCGAGGGCTGTGGAGCATTTTAGGGGTCGCCACAACCACCAGAAGCGTGCCGATGCCGACCAGGAACTCGGTGCCTACGGTATTGCCAACCTGCTGGCTGGTATCTTCGGGGCTCCCATGAGCGTGGGCATCCCGGCGCGCAGCGTTGCCAACGTTCGCTGCGGAGGTACAACGCGTGTGTCGAACCTAATGCACGCCCTGTTCCTATTCCTCCTGGTGAGTTTGGGCTCTGGTGCGTTGGCTCACATTCCGCTGGCAGCATTGGGCGGGGTGACTGCTTGGATGGGTTTGAATTTGCTCGATGTCAGCGCTTGGAAACGTCTGCCCAAAATGCGTCTGATGGATGCGTCGGCCTTCCTGGTGACCGCCGTGGGTGTCCTGGTGGTGAACGCCGTGGCCGCTGTGTTGGCGGGCTGTGCTTTCTATATCTATTACGCGGCCAAGAGGCAGTACCACGTAACGTTCCACGGCCGGAGCGTTCCCCGCGACCCCAGCCGCCATGCTAGCGCGGCCTGACCAAGTCGCGGCTTTCAGTTAGACTCGTGGAACCTGCGGACATCTCGACCTCTATCGTCTTGATGTCCGCAATCCCGGTACCCGAGAAAACCACTTCGGCCAGTATCCCGCGGCGAGTGGCGGAACGCTCGTACTGGTCGAACACCAGGTTTCCCAAAGAGTAGAAAACCACGGAATCCCCCATGCGTTCCCACGGCTGTACAACGTGGGGGTGGTGCCCGACCACGATCTTCGCTCCCGCCTCCACGGCCGCTTTGGCGAAGTCCTTCTGGATCGGATGCGGCTTGGTCCAGTATTCCGCGCCCGCGTGCATGGAGACCACCACGACATCGGCGCGACTCCGCATGGCCGCCACATCCTCCCTCATTTTCGGAATCTCCATTGCGCACACCCGTGGTTCCACATCCGTGTGGTTGCCGTTGTTGGGATCCTGGGCGTAGGCGAGAAACCCGAATCGCAGTCCATTGCGTTGCAGGACGGCTCCGGCGTGGGCCTGCTCCGGCGTGGTGCCGGTTCCCACCGCTGCGATTCCGTTCGCAGCCAACAGCTTCAACGTGTATTCGATGCCGTACACCCCACGGTCCCGCGCATGGTTGTTGGCCGTCGAGACCACGTCGATGCCTGCCAGCTTCAAGCCCTCCACCATGTCCGGCTCGGCCTTGAAGACCATTCCTGCCACCTGTGGGCGGCCTTGGTCGGAAAATGGCGATTCCAGATTGGCGAAAGTGATGTCGGCGGCGGCAAGGCGCGCGGCGATTTGGCGGAATGGATACGCCGGGTCATGGTTCTTCCTAGCCGTTTCGCCGATGTACCGGCACAGCATCACGTCCCCGCCGAACAGCAACGTCGTCCGGGGGGCCAGTTGCGATGCTGCCAAACTGAGGAATCTGCGCCGGTACACCGTAAAATGATCTCAAACCACCTATGGACATCCGACCATACTCCAACTCTGACCGCGACGCCTGCTTCGCCTGCTGCGAATCGGCACAGCATTCCGACTTCCCGCAGTTTCTAAACTCCCCCGGCACCTACTTCGTCCTGGAGCATGATGATCGAATCGTCGGCTGTGGCGGCTTCTCCATGGATTCCCCAAATTCGGCGACCCTGCGTTGGGGCATGGTCCACCCCCAATTCCGTCGAATGGGCTTGGGCCGGTTTCTCCTGATGTACCGGATGAAGGAGATCGGGCGGGCCGGATCGGTCGCGACCGTCGCCGTTTTGCCCCCGCCGGAATTCGCTGCTTTCTACGAGCGGCAGGGATTCCGCCTCGCAGCCGGAGTTCTCGTGAAAAAGCTGTCCGTCTGTCCTTGATAGAATTCTTGGATCACCCTATGAAATCCCGTCTGACTGCGTTTGCCTGGGTTCTCCTCGGCACAGCCTTCGCCCAACAGATCCCCCAGAATCCGGCATATGTTC
>CAITMP010000815.1 GCA_903893525.1 uncultured Acidobacteriia bacterium
GATCAGGAGGACCTCCTCCATGATGTCCATGATCCGATCGCGGACATCCGGGGAACGAATGATTTCATTGCGGAAACCGTAGATGATTTCCCGCTGTTTGTTCATCACGTCGTCGTATTCCAGAGTCCGTTTCCGTTGCTGGAAATTATGACCTTCGACGCGTTTCTGAGCCTGTTGAATGGATCGGTTCAGCAGCGGATGCGCCAGTTCCTGTCCTTCCTCCAGCCCCATCCGTTCCATGATCTTGGTGATCCGATCGGAACCAAACAACCGCATGAGGTCGTCCTCAAGCGAGATGAAAAAGTGTGAGGAACCAGGATCGCCCTGCCGCGAGCAGCGTCCCCGCAGCTGGCGATCGATCCGCCGGGATTCGTGGCGTTCGGTGCACAGGACATGCAGCCCGCCAATCTCGGAGACGCCGGGGCCCAGCTTGATGTCGGTGCCGCGCCCGGCCATGTTGGTGGCAATGGTTACTGCACCGCGCTGACCCGCCCGGGCGACAATCTCGGCCTCCTTCTCGTGGAACTTGGCGTTGAGGACGGCGTGCGGGATTTTCTCGCGCGAAAGAATCCGGCTCAACACTTCGCTGCTTTCCACCGAGACGGTGCCGACCAGCACGGGGCGACCCTGCGCGTGAAGGGTCTTGAGTTCTGCCACCACGGCATTGAATTTTTCCCGCCGGGTCTTGTAGACCGAATCATCAGAATCCTTGCGGATATTCGGGCGGTTGGTGGGAATCGTCAGCACGCCGAGCTTGTAGATGTCCCAAAACTCCTGAGCCTCGGTTTCGGCGGTGCCGGTCATGCCGGCCAGCTTTGAGTAAAGTCGGAAATAATTTTGGATGGTGATGGTGGCGAGCGTCTGCGTCTCCCGCTCGATGTCGACCGATTCCTTGGCTTCCACCGCCTGATGGAGTCCGTCGCTCCACCGGCGTCCGCTCATCAAGCGTCCGGTGTGTTCATCCACGATGATGACCTTGTTGTCCTGGACGACGTACTGAACGTCCTTTTCATACAGACAGTAGGCCTTCACCAGCTGCGAAATCGCATGGATTGTGCTCGCCCGCTCCTCAAACTGGGACTGAAGTTTGGCCTTGGCCTCCATGCGCTGCCGGGTGTCGAGGGCGGCATCCGAGTCGATCTGGTGATACAGCAGCGGCAGATCGGGAAGCATGAATGCATCAGGATCCTTGGGATTGATGAACTCGCGGCCCTTTTCGGTGAGATCGGCCTCGTGCGATTTTTCCTCGATGGCGAAGAAGAGTTCCTCCTTTTCGGCGTACAACTGCTTCTTGGTCTGGTCGGTCAGCAGTTCTGCCTCATATTTCTGAACCAGCCGCTGGTTGGATGGCTCTTCGAAAAGACGCAGCAGGATTTCGTGGCGGGGTTGGCCGAGCTTGGCCTTGTAGAGCAGGGCCCCGGCCTTCCGTTCCAATTCCTCGGTGCCCTTGGTCGCCTTTGCCCCCTCGGGACGTAATTCCTTGAGGATCGTTTCGGATTCCCGAAGCCAGCGTCCGCACAGCTCCCGTTGTGCCTGGATCAGCCGTTCCACCACCGGCTTCCATTCCCGGTACTTCTCCTCCACCGAAACCACGGCGGGACCGCTGATGATGAGAGGCACCCGCGCTTCGTCGATGAGGATGCTGTCGACTTCGTCGACGATGGCGAAATAGTGACCCCGCTGCACCTGCTCCTCGGCGCGGGTGGCCATGCCGTTATCCCGCAGGTAATCAAAGCCGAATTCGGAATTGGTGCCGTAGGTGATGTCGCAATGATACATTTCACGACGCACCTGCGGAGACTGGTCATGGAGAATGCAGCCGACCTTCAATCCCAGAAACCGGTAAAGATGCCCCATCCATTCCGAGTCGCGGGCCGCCAGGTAATCGTTGACGGTGACGACATGCACGCCGCGTCCGGACAGGGCGTTCAGATAGACCGGCAGGGTTCCCACCAGGGTCTTGCCCTCGCCGGTTGCCATTTCGGCAATGAATCCCCGGTGGAGTGCGATGCCGCCGATCAATTGGACGTCGAACGGAACCATCTCCCAGCTGAGTTGATGTCCACGCACCTCCGCCTTGGTACCCGAGAGGCGCCGGCACGCGTTTTTGACCACGGCGTAGGCTTCGGGAAGAAGCAGGTCCAACTCCTTGCGGAGTTCAACCGGATCTTCGATGGCACTTAACCGCTCCTTCCAGGTCGCCGTTTTCTGGCGGAGGACTTCCTCAGGCTGCGATTGAAGTTCGAGTTCGAGCGCGTTGATGCGGGCGACGAAAGGGCGGAGTTTCCGCACTTCGCGCTCGTTCTTCGAGCCGAGGACTTTTTTGATGACGTAGCCAATCATGACCGCTTGGTTTGCGACGAGCGCGGAACCTAGGGGGCCGGGGATAAACCGTCAAAGGGATTGCCGGTTCGAAGAAAATCCGTCCGGGCGACTCAGTCGGTCCAGAAATTCGGCCTCGCTCAAAACGGGGACAGCTAGTTCCTGAGCCTTGGCTAATTTGGATCCGGCCTCCTCGCCGGCGAGAAGATAGTGGGTTTTCTTGCTGACGCTGGAACTGACCCGGCCTCCATGGGACTCGATCAGGGCTGTGGCGGCCTCCCGGGAGAGGGTGGGAAGGGTGCCGGTCAGGACAACGGTCTTCCCGGTCAACGGACCGGCGGAGTTTGCCTCCGGAGGACGGTAAACGGATGACTTGAAATTGACCCCGGCGGAGCGAAGCCGGCTGATGAGTCGTCGTTGCACCGGGTCGGTAAACCAAAGTTCGATGCTTCGGGCAATGGTTTCACCAATGCCTTCCACGGCGGTCAATTCTGCCAGCGTAGCGGACGACAGGGCATCCAGGTCGGGATAGACCCGTGCCAGAAGTTTCGCAACAGTCGCGCCCACATGCAGGATGCCGAGGCCGAATAGAAGGCGCGGTAGATCCCTCTGTTTGGAAGCCAGGATGGCCTCGATGAAATTCGCGGCGGATTTGTCGCCACGCCGCTCCAAAGCGGACACCTCCTCGATTTTCAGCCGGTAAAGGTCTGCGGGATCACGAACGAGTCCGGCACCGACCAGCTGGGCGATCATCACCTCGCCCCCGCCTTCAATATCCATGGCGCCGCGGCTGCAATAATGTTCCAGGCGCCCGCGGACTTGAGCCGGGCAGTCGGGATTGGGGCA
>CAITMP010000816.1 GCA_903893525.1 uncultured Acidobacteriia bacterium
CGGCTGGACGCTTGAGTGAAATGAAAAGCCGGGCGAGCGTCCGTCCAGGGGCATCGCCGACAATGTCCGGGTCCGATTCCGCCACTTGCTTGCGGAAATAGTCCACGTGGGCCTCGACATCGTTGCCGCGGAGCGCCTCGACATAGTGACCGTACGCGGTGAACTGGTCTTCAAAGGGTGGAATCCCGGCGGATTGGAACTGGGGGGAGAGGCGGCGGCCGTAGTCGCAGAGTTCGTGGAACACCGCCAGGGCATCGAGGTCCGTAATCTCGACGCAATACGGAACAACGGAAAGCAGGTGGGAGGTATCCACGTAACAGTCCCATTCGCCGAACAGCCAGTCGCGTCCGCCGATACGATCTGCGATGGTGGCTCCAGACCCCGGCTTCCCTTCCCTCGCCTCAATCGCGTAGTCCATGCGCGAGAGAATCTCGGCATGGATGTGGCGGGCGAGGAGCGCGAGGCACGCCTCACGGTCCTTCTGGACTGCGGTCATCCCGAAAGCGGTGATCGCCCGGCACATGCCGTGCTTTTCCAGGATCAATTCCAGCCCTTTGCGCGGGTGCAAACCCTCCTGGAACGCGATCGAAACAACCCCTTCGGTCGCCTGTTCCGCATCCAGAGCTGCAATCGCCTGCTCGATCGGGCCGGGCTCGGAGATCGCCCGGAAGTACGGCCATGCCCGCTCAATGTTTCCCGCCGCCAGGAAAAGGCGTCCGGTTTCGCGCGCGACGTCCACCACCCCGTCCTGATATGACTGAAGCGCGACGGACTCTGTCTGGACCAATGGAAGCCCCAGATCAAACCGTTTCCTCATCAACCGGGCTTCAAACAACAGCCCGTATTCGCCGGTCGCAAGATAGTGGCTGGCAAGGAAGTCGAGCGAGGCTGCGGCGTCGCCTCCGGCCAGGACTTCGTCCAGAGCCTCAAGCGGGAGCGATGGTACAGGGGAATCGGGCACGTCCCAAGAATAAACCACCCAGCCCCCCGGCAACTATTGAATGGTGCTGGAACCCGGCATCGCCATGTCGGTATCGACGATGTTCTTGTTGGTGTGCTTGTCGAGGTTGATGACGTAGGTGTCCGGCGAGTCAAGCAACACGGGGGAGTGCGTCGCGCAAACAATGCGGAAACCACGCTGCTGGACCAGTTCCTGCAGCATCTTCAACATCCGGCGCTGATTCGAAACGGATAATGCCATTTCCGGCTCGTCCAGCAGGAGCGTCGTGCCCGGCTCAAGCGACGGAAAATTCTGCTGGAACATCGCCAGCATCACCTGCCCATGGCTGGCGGTCTGCAAAAACTCCAGCATCTGCGGTTGATCCTGGAACAGATCCAGCTGCATGCGCGGGTTGTGCTGCTCGGCGTCGAACAGGAACGTTTTGCCAGGAGGAACTCCGCGGCGGTCCAGTTTGTAGATATAGCCGTCCACAGTTTGGCCCTTCAGCGCGTAGCTGACCGAATGCAGCAGGGTGGACTTGCCTGAGCCATTCTCACCGGAAAACATCCCGAGCGGGTGGGAGAGATCCACCACCATCGGC
>CAITMP010000817.1 GCA_903893525.1 uncultured Acidobacteriia bacterium
CCAGTCGCCCAGGTTCTGGTTGGCATCCGTCAGCAACAACGCATCCGGACCCGTCGACTCGCGCATCGCCTGCAACATCCGGCGGTCCTCGTCGATGGCCCTCTGCCGGTCATATTGCTGCCCGCGCCCGACCTTGGCCTTGAAGGCCCGTGTTCCTTGCCCGTAGAGGCTGCCGCACAGTTGCCGGACCTCCTCAAGCGGTCTCCCCGACCAGCCCGCAGTGCTGTAAACCCGGATACCTTCCACCGCCAGCCGTTCCAGATTCGCGGCGCGGTCGCCCAAACGGCTTTCCAGCATGCCGAGCAGTTCATCCTCGGTCAAAACGTCGCGCAGGTGGTGGAAATCAATGCACTGCACGATCTTCGTGGGCGGAAGGCTGGTGAGCAACTTCCACATCGGCACACCCTCGGCTTTGGCCCAAAGGTCCCACAGCGCGTTGATGATGCCGCCCGCTGCCATCCGGTAGGTCCCGAGCGCAAGCCAGCGCAACTGGTGGTGTTCCACAAGCGCCTGGGCGAACAGGCCCGGCTCCTCGATGAAGTCGTTCAAATCCCGTCCGACCACGAACCGGCGCAGCGCCTCCACCGCAGCCTTCTGGATCTGGTTGCCATCCCCGACAGTGAAAATGAGCGACCGCCCCTCCAAACCCGTGTCCGTCCTCAGGATCGGGACCACGCAGGAATAGTTCGGTGCCAAATGGCGCGGGTCGGACCCGGCCATGCCGAGCCGAACAGTGGGGTAGCGGATGTCGAGGACTTCGAGGGAGACGATACGGTGCTTCATCAGACTTACACCATTATCGTTAACTGCCACGCTTCTCAGGCCAAACCGGCGTCCCGGAGGAACTGCGCCGACTCCTCCGGCGGTGTCGGATTGATGTAAAATCCCGTTCCCCACTCGAATCCGGCCACCCGCGTCAGCTTCGGGATGATCTCGATATGCCAGTGGTAGTACTGCGTGCCGGCCTCCTGCAGGGGAGCGGTATGGATCAAGAGGTTGTACGCGGGCCGTTCCAGCACCTTCTCCAGCTTCCGCAGCGTCGATTTCAATACCCATGCCAAATTCTTCAGCTGGCTCGGGTCCGTATCCTCGTAATGCGACCGGTGCTGCCGGGGCAAAATCCACGTCTCGAACGGAAACCGCGCGGCGTAGGGCGCAATCGCGGCATACTCGTCCGTCTCGGTCACCACACGCGTCCCGGCGCGCAACTCCTGCCGGATGATGTCGCAAAAAACGCAGCGTTCCTTGAACTGGTAGTACTTTTGCGCGCCTTCCAACTCCTCCGTGACCCGTTTCGGAACCACCGGAAGGGCAATCAACTGCGAGTGCGAGTGCTCCAGCGTTGCCCCTGCCGGTTCGCCATGATTCTTGAACAGCAACACATAGCGCAGCCGACGGTCGTTCTTCAGGTCCCGCATGCGGTCCCGGAACGCCCAAAGCACCTGTTCAATCGCACGGTCCGACAGCTCCGTCATGCTCAGTGCATGGTCGGGCGACTCGATAACTACTTCATGCGCCCCAATTCCCTGCATCTTGTCGAAAAGGCCTTCACCCTCGCGGTGCAGTTCGCCCTCAATCCCAAGCACCGGAAATTTGTTTGGAACAACCCGCAACGACCAACCGGGCTGGTTTCGTCCCGTATTCCCCCGGTATGCCATCACTTCCGGCGGCGTCTTGGATTCGTTCCCCGGACAATAAGGACAGAAGCGCCCGGAGGGCGTCGCGGAAACTGGTTCCCGGACGAAGTCGGCCGGTCGCCGCGCACGGTCGGTGGCGATGATCACCCAGCGGTCTGTTACCGGATCTTTGCGCAGTTCTGGCATGGTGAAATCCCACTATAGCGGGGAACCGTAGCTAGACTGGAGTCATGTGGACTACCGTGGCAACCTTATTGGTGATCTGGCTCGTGCTGATCGTTTCGCGCCATACTTTCGAGGGTTGGGGGCACGGTTTCATGGTCGCCGCAGTCGTTCTTGGACTGTACCAAATCCTCGCTGGCCGAAAAATTGCCTAAAGACTCTGGCCCATTCTGCCGATAGACAACCGGGCGCAGCAATTGCCAGTTGCACGTTGGGAGATAATAAAGTCGCGGCGACAATGAACATTCACACACCGACCAAGACCTTATTCGGGCTAGCCGCGGCGCTTGCGGCCCTGACATCGATAACCCAATCCACGGCCTTCGCGCAAGTTTCCGCGGCGCTCAGTGGAAAGGTGGAGGATGCAACCGGCAGCCCGATTGCCGGAGTGTCAGTCACGGTCAAAAGTGTGGAAACCGGGGCAACCCGTAGCACGATCACGGCGGAATCGGGAACCTACTCGATCCTCTCCCTGCCCTTGGGCGCTCAGGAGATCAAGGCGGAAAAACTCGGCTTCAAGTCGGCCCTGCGGACCGGCGTAGCGCTCACGGTGGGCCAGGAGGCGGTGGTCAATTTGCGTCTTGAGGTCGGCGACCTTGCGCAACAGGTGACCGTTTCCGAGGACGCCCCGCTGGTGAACACCACCACGGCGTCGATGTCCGGTGTCGTCGGCGCCCGCGAAGTGAAGGATCTTCCCCTCAATGGCCGCAGCTTCGACAACCTGATCACGCTGAACGCCGGAGCCATCAGTTATGGGCTCAAGAGTCCGCAAACCAGTACCAGCAACGGGAATACGTTCACTGTGGCTGGCCGCCGCCCCGCCGACAATATCGTTCTGATGAACGGAATCGAATACACCGGCTCCAGCCAACTCGCCATCACTCCCGGCGGCGTCAGCGGCGATCTTCTCGGAATTGACGCGGTCCGGGAATTCAACGTTCTCACAGACACCTATTCCGCCGAATACGGCAAGCGTGCCGGGGCCCAGGTCAGCGTCGTAACCCAGTCCGGCGGCAATATTATTCACGGATCCCTGTTCGAATTTGTGCGCAACAGCGCCTTCGACGCCCGGAATTTTTTCGACCAGGGAGTTGTACCGCCATTCCGCCGCAATCAATTCGGCGGTGCGGCGGGCGGACCGCTCAAAAGGGACAAACTCTTCGTTTTCGGCAATTATGAGGGCTTCCGGCAAGCGTTGGCCGTCAGCAACGTTGCAGTTGTGCCGGATGCCCAGGCCCGCCAAGGCTCCCTTCCCAACGCCGCCGGAGTCTACAGTAAGGTCGCAAATCTGAATCCGGCAATGCTCAAGTACATGCAGATGTGGCCGGATGCCAACGGTCCCGAGCTGCTTTCCAATGGAATTGCCAGCGGCACCGCCCTCTCCTACAACAACCCTAGACAGCGGATTCATGAGGACTTCGCAACCGCCCGCGCCGATTACTCCCTGAGCGACCGCGATTCCTTCTCCGCAGCATACACAATCGACGATGGCACCAGCTTGATCCCACTCGCCGATCCCCTCTTCGGCTCCGCCCTGGCCATCCGGGCCCAAGTTGGCAGCCTGCAGAACACCCATATCTTCTCGCCCAGCATCCTGAACACCGCCCGCGTCGGGTTTTCCCGCGCCGCATTCAACTATGACTCCAGCCCGCTGGGCAATTTTGGTCCAGAACTGGCATTTGTGACCGGCGGGGGACCTGGCGGAATCGTGATTGGCGGCGGCACCACCACAACCGGCCTCGCATCCATAACCTCCGCAGGCCCGAACAACGCAGCCAACGTCTGGAACCGCCGCAACCTGTACACGGTCTCCGACGAGCTCAGAATCAACCGCGGACGCCACCAGATCGGCATCGGCGGCTGGTTCCAGCGTGTACAGGACAACGAGAATACAGCATCCCGCCGCCTCGGACAGGCAAGTTTCGCCAGTCTGACGACCTTCCTGCAGGGCACCGCGACTACCTTCCAAGTCGTACCTTCGCCCACCGAGCTCGGATGGCGTAGCGCTTTCGGGGCATGGTTCGTCGAAGATTCTGTCAGGGTTAGCCGGAACCTGACCGTACAGCTGGGAATCCGCCACGAGTTCACCAACGGGTGGAACGAGGTCGCGGGCCGTGCTGCCAACTACATCCCGGACGCCCAAGGCATTCTCCTAACCGCACCCCGCATCGCCACTTCCACGTTCACGGAGAACCACGCCAAGAAGCTTTTCGGCCCCCGAGCAGGTCTGGCCTGGGATGTTTTCGGTACGGGCCGCACCTCGATCCGAGCCGGATTCGGCGTTTACTACTCCCTGATCGACGACCTCAGTTTCCTGATCAACTCCCTGCCCCCCTACAACGGCTCCGCGTCGTATGCGAACGCGTCGGTGCCCTCCCTGGTCCCGATCCAGCCCGGCGTGCAGCCCCCACCATCGTGCGGTCCAGGAGTTCCAACACCTTGCACCACCTTCGCGCCCCAGGGTGTCCAACCCGATGCCCGGACACCGGCTGTAAACGAATGGAATCTCAGGCTGGAACAACAACTGGATTCCAACACTGCCCTCCGCATCTCCTACGTGGGCTCGTCCGGCTACCACGGTTTTGTCAGCATCGACCCGAACACTATCGCCCCCCAGATCTGCGCAAACGCAGCAGGCTGTGCCAGCGGCGGTGTCGCGGCCACCAAGGGCACGGTACCCCAAGGGACTCGCTACATCCCCTCGGCCGCGACCCGACCAAACCCCTACCTAGCCGCGGGCTTCTTCTGGAACTCCGAGGGCAACAGCAGCTACAACGCGCTGCAAGTGGAGGTCTCCCGCCGTCCGACCAACGGGCTGCAGCTGCGCGGGAACTTTACATGGTCGAAGAACCTGGACGTCAACTCGGCCCTCACCGGTGCCCAAGCCAACAACCAAGCCCAAATGGTGCTCGACCGGACCGACCTCCACCGCGATTGGGGTCCATCCGCCCTCAACGCCGCGTACCAAGGCAGCGTCTCCGCCCGCTACGAACTCCCATTCGGAAAGGGCCGTGCCCTGCTCGGCTCCGCAACCGGCCTCACCGAGCGGATCGTCGGAGGTTGGCAGTTGAACGGGATCGCGACCTTCCTGAGCGGCTTCCCGTTCACCCCTCAAGTAAACAGCAACCGCTCGGGCGA
>CAITMP010000818.1 GCA_903893525.1 uncultured Acidobacteriia bacterium
AAGACCCTTCACGGATTCCTTGGGATCGTCGATGGTCAGGCTCAACATGTAGGGGTCCTTGTTGAACGAGGCCACTTCACCCTTGAATTCGATCGAGTCGCCAACGTTGACAACCTTCGCGTTGACGGTCTTGCCGAACTTCAGGGTTGCGTCGCCGCCCGCGTTGTCGACGTTCACCACGATGTCCTTGTCGGTGATCGAGACCACCTTGGCCTTGAACATGCCGATGGCGTCCGGGGGAATCTGGGTTTCCTTCACTTGGTCGAAGTAGGCGGCATCGCCGGTGAGCGAGGTGCGGATTTGGCGCCACAGGCAGACATCCTTGTGTGCTTCGCAGTATGCGGCCTGATCCTTGTACTTCTCCTCTTCGATTTCGGTGACGCTCTTGATGTGGAAATCGGCCGGGGCGATGGGGCCGGCGGCGGTGGCGGCCTTCAGCTGGTCCAGACCGCTGTCGTCGCCATGGTAGCCGACGTAGGCCTTCTTCAGGTATTCCTCACCCGCGGTTTTGTTGGCGGCGGGCAGGGCCTCGGGTCCGGTCACGGTGACGGCGCGGGCGATGCTGTAAAGCGCCTCGGAGTAGCGCTTCACGTCGCCTTGGCGGATGATGACGCTGCCCAGCCAGTAGGAAACCTGCGCAGCCTGGGGGTCAAGCGCGAGCACCTTCTTGAATTCGGCTTCGGCAACGGGGTTCTGCTTCTTGGTGTAGGCGATCCAGCCGAGCACGGAGTGCGTCTGGAGGTCGTAGGAACTCTTCGCGCCAGCCCAGCCCTTGTCGTCCATCTGCGCGGGCTTGTTGGCGGCCGAGAAGTAGTTGTCCATGTTGTCGGCCAGTTGCTGGCCGGCCTTCTGGGCGGAATCCAAGAGTTCAGCGGGCGAGGTCTTGCCGTAGGCACCCATGGCGAGATCGTGGAGGGCACCGGCCTGCATCAGGACGCGGGCGCTCTTGAGCTGGCTATCGGGATACTTTTGTTCCCATTCCTTCAGCTTGTCCAGTTTTTTCTGGAGGTCCTTTTCATTCTGGGCAGCCGTGGCGACATCGATTTCGCCCTGGTCCTTGTACGGGCTGGCCTGGGCCCACGCCCGCGACGGAATGCCGGCAGTCGCCAACAGGACCCCGATGGCGACCGTGGCTGCGGCCTTTCCGAAACCAGCTGGCGCCTTGGTCAATCTATTGGAAACCGATTTGCTGAAGAAGTGATACACGTTACGTTGCCTCCCGCCTGTTATCTAGTGCCTACCGCTGATGCCAAAACGCTGAAATATGGACCGCCGAAACTTCCGGGGCCGTTCTTCAGAGAATATCGCATGCGGGTCCGCAAAAGCGGAGTATAGCGAATCAGTGCGCCCCGGATCAATAAATGATCGCGGCTGGCGCAGTTCGCGGCCCTGAAACAGGGTGGACGCCGGGTGGTCCCTGCCGGTTCCCGCGCAGGTGCAGGAGTTTCTTGTTACAATCGCGCAAGCCCCTTGCGTCCCATCGATCTTGCAGTCATCCTCGCCTGGCTTGCCGGCGTTACGTGGTTCGGCTCCCGCTTCAAGGAGAAGCAGACGTCTCTGAAGGAGTATTTCCTCGGGGGACGAACGGTTCCCTGGTGGGCAATCGCGCTGTCCATTGTGTCGGCTGAGACCAGCACGCTCACCATTATTGGTACCCCGCCGCGCGCCTATTCCGGCAGCCTCGTGTTCCTGCAATTGGTGTTTGGGTACCTGCTGGCGCGCGTGGCGATCTCCACGATCTTCCTGCCGCAGTACTTCAAGGGCGAGATGTTCACGGCCTATGAATTGATGCAGCGGCGGTTCGGCCCCAATGTGCGCAAGGTGACATCGGCGATCTTTCTGGTGACAAGGTCTCTGGCCGAGGGTGTGCGGGTCTTCGCGATTTCGATTGTGGTGTCGATCCTGCTCGGGGTAACCGGATTGGGGCGGACGGGCGACATGCTGTCGATCGGCCTGATTCTGCTGTTGACGCTTTTTTACACATTCGAGGGCGGGATGACGGCCGTGATCTGGACCGACGTCATCCAGATGTTCACGTATGTGCTGGGAGCGGTGGCCAGCTTCATCGTGCTGGCGAACAAGATTCCGGGCGGCTTGCCGCATGCATTCGAGGTGGCTTCGGCGGCTGGGAAGTTCCGCGTCTTTGATTTTCAATGGTCGTGGACGGCCCCGTACACGTTTTGGGCGGGGATCATCGGCGGCTGCTTCCTGACCACGGCGAGCCACGGCACGGACCAACTGGTAGTCCAGCGGCTGCTCAGCGCCAAGAACGAGTCGCAGAGCCGTTTGGCGCTGTTTACCAGCTGGATCGCCATTTTCATCCAGTTCACCTTGTTCCTGACCATCGGGGTGCTGCTCTGGGTGCTTCGCGAGGGCAAGCCCATCGTGGGTCCCGAGGATCGGTTGTACCCGGCATTCATCTGGGAATCGCTACCCACCGGTATTGCGGGGCTGGCGATGGCCGCGATCATCGCGGCGGCGATGGCGAATCTTTCGGCTGCGTTGAATTCGCTGGCGTCGGCCACCGTGGTGGATTTTTACCGGCCTCTGACGGACGGACGGCATTCGCCGGAGCACTACCTGCGGGTTTCGAAGGTTTCCACAATTGCTTGGGCACTGGTGCTGGCCGGGATCGCACTGTTTGCGAGCCAGTGGGGCTCGGTGCTGGAATCGGGCCTGTCGATCGCCTCGGTAACGCTGGGAATCCTGCTGGGGGTGTTCTTGCTGGGAGTGCTGACGAAGCGTCCGGGCGAACAGGCCGCGATCGCAGGAGTGCTGGCTGGAGCAGTGGTGATGCTGGGGGTGAAATTCGGCACCAAGATCACGTTCACGTGGTGGGTGCCGATTGGATCGGCGACGACGTTCGGAGTGGGGTACTTGGCCTCCTTCCTAGGGACTGGGTTTGTGGCAACGGAGAGGAAATCTGACAAATGACGGAACTGCGGCGCGATTTGGGTTTGGCGGCGGCGCTCGCCATCGTGGTGGGAACGGTTATCGGGAGCGGCATCTTCCGAGTCCCGCAGGCGATGGTGCAGAATGTCGGCTCGGTGCCGATGGTGTTCCTCGTTTGGATTGTGGGCGGGGCATTGTCGCTGGCGGGCGCTTTGACGTACGCGGAGCTCGCGGCGGCGATGCCGGGCGCGGGCGGTGAGTACGTCTACTTGACGGAGGCCTACGGCCCGATGTGGGGCTACATCTACAGCTGGACCCAGCTCTCGGTGGCCAAGAGCGGCTCGATCGCCACGCTGGCGACGGCCTTTTTCGAATACACAGCCCACTTCCTGCCGCAGTTCGAGGTGGTGTGGTTCGCGGTTGGGCCGTTCCAGATCAAATACGGCCAGATTTTCGCCATGGGCCTGATTCTGGCGCTGGGAGCGGTGAACTACGTAGGTGTCAAAGTCGGCGGCAACGTGCAGATTGTGGTGACGCTGGTGAAAGTAGCACTGATCGCCTTCGTGATCGCTGCCGGCCTGTTCTACGGACATCCGGTGGAGGGCCCGTCGGCCCCGGTGCCGACCCCGCCCATCCAGACTGGCTTCATTGCCGCGCTGGTGGCCGCATTGTGGGCCTATGACGGGTGGAACAACGTCGGGATGGTGGCGAGCGAGATCCGCGACCCCAAGCGGAACCTGCCGTTGGCGCTGATCGGCGGAACCATGGCCGTAATCGTGATTTACATGATGGCCAACTGGGCCTATTTCCGCGTACTGACGCCTGCGGACGTGGCGGGACACAAGCTGGTCGCTGCGGAAATGATGCAGCGAATCCAAGGGCCGGCGGGAGCGGCCGCAGTTTCGATTGCGGCAATGATTTCGATCTTTGCGGCTTTGAATGGATCGATCCTTACCGGCGCGCGGGTTCCCTATGCAGCTGCCAAAGACGGCCTGTTCTTTCCGGCGGTGGCGCGGGTACATCCGACCTACCACACCCCCGGCGTGTCGATTATTCTGATGACGATCTGGTCGAGCATTTTAGTGCTTTCCGGCAAGTACGACGATCTTTTCAACTTCGTGATCTTCGGCAGCTGGATTCTGTATGCGATGGCGACGGCCTCCGTATTTGTCCTGCGCCGCAAGCGTCCAGACCTGCCGCGCCCGTACAGGACGCTCGGATACCCGGTGGTTCCGGCCCTGTTCCTTGTGGGGGCGGCAATCCTGGAAGTCCGCACACTGATTGACAAGCCGGTGCAGGCGCTGGCGGGAATCGGGCTGATGGCACTCGGATTACCGTTCTATTTTTACTGGCGCGGCAGAAGTTCATCCGTATAAATCCTAGGAGCACTCTCCACAAAAAAGTACCGGCAAGTCCTTCACGGACTGGCTTGGTACTTTTTTGCGTTTCAGACTGTCTTCGGTTCCGAAAATGGAACAAAACCCATTGCAAAGCCTCTGCACGTTGCGATATAACTCGTAGTGAAGAGAGCCGTTTCAGACTGCTTCGTTCTGGATTCGGAACAGGACTGAAATGCGGGACACAAGGGACGGAGTGGAAGCAAAATGGACGTGACGAAGGTTTTGGCCGACCTGCGGGAGCAGCGGCAGACAATTGAAGAAACCATCATGGCTTTGGAGCGGTTGGGCGCTGCTCAGGCGGGGCGTCGGCGTGGGCGTCCACCAGCATGGATGGTGGAGGCACGGAAGCGTGCGGCTGCGGAAGGAACCGGCGAGGAGCCGGTCGAGGATGCGCCGAT
>CAITMP010000819.1 GCA_903893525.1 uncultured Acidobacteriia bacterium
ATACGGTGCGATCGATTCCTTTCAGGCAACGGTCGACATGACTCCTTCGTCTGGAAGTGTGTACAAGGGTCAAATTACGGAGATCAAGGACGTCAAGGGCTTTGTGCTTTTCAGCAAGCCCTCGAGGATCCGCATCATCGGCTTGGCTCCCGTGGTGCGGACGAAGGCGTTCGACATGGTCTCCGACGGTGTGGATTTCCGGTTCCACCTGACCCAGAAGAATTTGTACGTGCACGGGTCGAACAGCGCCCCGGCTGTGTCGCAGAACAAGATTGAGAATTTGCGCCCGGATGCGTTCCTGGCGTCGATGCTGGTGCGTCCGGCGGACCCGGCCACCGAGGTCCCCATGCTGGTGGATGCCACCGACGAGGACAATGCGTCGTATATCCTTTATTATCTGCGCAAGGGGCCGAACGGGGAAATCCTCCCGACACCCTCCCGCAGCTTTCTATTCGACCGTGCGGATCTGAGCATCGACCGCCAGATGGTTTATGACGACGCCGGCGCCATCGTCAGCGATACCCGGTATTCCAAGTGGCAGTCCTACAGCGGGGTGATGTTCCCAGGCCGGATCGACATCAACCGCTGGAAGGATGGGTACGGCGTAGTGATGGACATCACCAAGATTCAACTCAATGAAGCGCTGAAGGAGGAGCAGTTTCAACTCCCCCAGCCGGAAGGCACGCAGTTGCAGATTATAGGAACCCCAAACTTGGGGGCGCCCAAACGGGATCAGCAAAAGCAGGATCAAAAGTGATATTCAAGCTGGTATGGGAAAACGTGCGGCACAAGCCGTTGCGCACGTTGTTGAGTGTTCTGTTGATTGCCGGACCTGTGACTTTGATTTTGACCCTGGTCGGCATCAGCCATGGCTTCGTCGAGGATTCCAAGAAGCGGTCGGCTGGTGTGGGTGCCGATGTGCTTTTCAAGGCACCGGGCAGCAGTTTGATGCAGTTCAGCGCGGCGACCCTGCCCGACAAATTGGTGGGTGCGCTTGCTGCGGAGCCGCACGTTGTGCAGGCGACGGGCACGGTGGTGGCCCCAATCGGCGGTTTCGACTCCATGATCGGAATCGAGCCCACCGAGTTCAACAAAATGAGCGGCGGCTTCGTGTTCGTCGAGGGGCATCCATTGGACGGCCCGGACGACATCCTGGTGGACACGTGGTATGCCGCACAGCGGAAGCTGAAGATCGGCGGCAAGTTCACGGCACTGGGGCGGGATTGGAAAGTTGCGGGAATTGTGCAGCCCGGCAAGCTGGCCCACGTGTTCGCGCGGATGTCGGTACTGCAGGATCTTCTGGGGAATCTGGGGCACGTGAGCCAAATCTTCATCAAGTTGGACGACCCGGCCAAGGCCCCCGAGGTGGTGGCCGCGTTCAAGGTTAAGTACGACGGGTACCCGGCCTGGCCGATGGCCGACCTGCAATCGCTGCTTTCGGTGGACAACGTTCCGCTGTTGAAGACGTTCATCAACGTGATCGTGGGAATCGGCGTTTTCTTTGGATTCACGGTCGTTTCACTGTCCATGTACATGGCGGTGCTGCAGCGGACGCGCGAGTTCGGCATTTTGAAGTCGATGGGCGCGACCAAGGGATTTGTGATGGGCCTGATCCTGGCCGAGGCGTTTTTCCTCGGGCTGGGGGGTACGGCGTTGGGAATCGGGCTGAGTTATGTGACCAAGTCGGTGATGATGGCGGTGGCCCCGGCGTCACTACCCCAGGCGATTGTCTACGAATGGTGGCCGATTGCGGGGGCGGTGGCGATGGGCGCAGCCGTGTTGGGTGCGGTTTACCCGGGCATGCTGGCGGTTCGACAGGATCCGATCGAGGCCTTGGCTTATGAATAACCCGAGCTCCATCATCCATGTCCGCGACCTGAGGAAGGTGTACAAGACGGGCAGGGTTTCCGTGGAGGCTCTGCGCGGGGTCAACTTGGAAGTGCCTGCCGGTGAATTCCTTTCGATCGTTGGTCCGTCGGGATCCGGAAAATCGACCTTGTTCCACATTGTTGGCGGTTTGACACCTGCCACGAGCGGGGAGGTTGTCGTTGGCGGCTGCGATGTTTCGAAGGCAGGCGACGCCGGGCGGACGGAACTTCGGCGGACCCAAGTCAGCTTCGTGTTCCAGAAATTCAACCTGCTGCCAAACTTGACCGCGCGGGACAACATCCGGACTGCGTTGCATATCGCGGGCCGGCCGTCGAAGGGTTTCGAGACGGACCTTCACGACATCCTGGAACTGCTGGGCATCGCCGGGCGGCTGGACCACAAGCCGAGCGAGCTTTCCGGTGGCGAACAGCAGCGGGTGGCGATTGCGCGGGCTTTGGCGACGCGTCCGGCGATCCTGCTGGCCGACGAGCCGACGGGAAACTTGGATACGGCCAATTCCTTGGCTGTCTTGGAATTGCTGCGGGATTTGAACTCGCGGCTGGGCCAGACGATCCTGATGATCACGCACAACACCGAGGCTGCGGAATATGGCCACCGGGTGGTGCATATGCGCGACGGCGAGATTGTGGAAACGCGCTCCACGCGAGGCTAGAGAAACTCCATTCCGTCGATTTCGGCGCGGAAGAACTCGCCGTCTTTGGCGAACCGGTCCGTGCCGAAGTACCAACCTGCTCGGATGTTTGAGGGGACGGTGTAGCCGTGGAAAGTCCGTTCGCGCTCCACCTTCACGCCAAACTCGACAAACCGGTGGTTTCCACCGTCGGGATTCCCCCATCGCGGGAACGAGACGGAAGCAACTTGGCCGGCGGCGTCCCGGTTCACAGCAAAGACTGTCGACAAACCGGAC
>CAITMP010000820.1 GCA_903893525.1 uncultured Acidobacteriia bacterium
CGACAACCAGCTGACCATCCTGGCCAAGGTTTCCTCCGGCGACCAGTTCAACTACACATCCAACCGCAATCTGAACAACGACACACTGGCAACCAGCCGTCCGTTGTTTATGGCGCGCAATCTTGGCCGCGGGGCCGCTGTCTACCAATTCGATTCGCGCTACACCCGCACGTTGTTCACTTGGCACGAACATCTGAAGCCAAAGTTCTTCGCCGAGGTCAACAACATCTTCAACCACAAGAACATCACGGGCTACAACGGCACGTTGACGGTCGATTCGCAGGGCAACGCGGTGATCCCGACCTTCAAGTCGCCCACGTCGACCGTGCTTGAGAGCCGCATCGTGCAGCTTGGCCTCCGGGTGGACTGGTAGTTGCCGGACCAGTTCCCTGCCCCCGTCTACGCGGAAACAGTCCTTTCGCACAACTTTCGCGACGCCCAGCGCCTCTTTTTGGAGGCGCTGCTGGAAGTTCACTACGCCCATACCCGGATGCTTGCCCGACAGGGCATCATCCCTAGGGAATCGGCGGAGATTTGCCTGTCGGCCTTGGATGCCTTGGACCGAGGGGAACTCAGTTCCGCCTCGTTCACGGGCAAATACGAGGATCTCTTTTTCTACATCGAGTCCCGCTTGGAGGAGCTTGGCGGACCGGAAACCGGCCGGATGCATACGGCGCGCAGCAGAAACGACATCTGCATTGCGCTTTACCGGATGCGGCTCCGCATTGATGCGCTGGAGATCGTGAAGTCGGTTTCGGCCCTCCGCATTGTTCTTCTAGGGCTTGCCCGCAAGCACGCGGACACGCTGATGCCGGCCTACACCCATACGCAGCCGGCACAGCCAACTACGCTGGGCCATTATTTGATGGCCTACGCAGAAGTGCTGGGGCGGGATGAAGTCCGGCTGCAAGCGGCATTTGCCACCATCAACCGCTGTCCTTTGGGTGCCTGCGCGATCACAACCACAGCGTTCCCCATCGACCGCCACTACATTGGGGAATTGCTGGGATTCGAGGGGCTGCAGCTGAACTCCTACGGCGCGATTGCGGCAACGGACTACCTGACGGAACTGGCCGGGGCCACCGCCACCGCGATGTCGAACCTGGGCAAATTCGTCCAGGACCTGCTTCTTTGGTGCAACCCGACGCTGGGTTTCCTCCGGTTGAACGACGCCTGGGTGCAGATTTCCAGCATCATGCCGCAGAAGCGCAATCCGGTGCCCTTGGAACACACCCGGATCCTCGCCAGCCGCGCGTTGGCCGAGGCGCAGGGGGTCTTCACCTGCGTACACAACACCCCGTTCGGCGACATCAACGATTCCGAGGACGACATCCAGCCCTTGGTTTTCACCATGACTGCGAACGCCCTGCGGGCCTTGAAGCTGCTGGCGGGAATTGTTGCCGATTGCGAATTCAACACGCCGAGGATGGCCGAACTGGCTGGGGCCGACTTCCTGACGGTGACCGAATTGGCCGACACGCTGGTTCGCGAGGAGGGCATGAGTTTCCGGGAGGCGCACCACCTTGTCTCAGCCGCGGTGAAATCGCTCCATGGACACTATTCGGTGGAGTCGATGGCAACCGCAACGGTCGAACTGGCCGAAACCGAGCACGGCAGGAAACTGCAAACACCCCGTGAACGCCTGTTGCTGGCGTTGGACCCTAGGGCGTTCGTGCAATCGCGGACCATCCCCGGCGGACCCGGCGCACTCGACCAAGCACTGGCTGAAGCCGAGAGCCAAGCCGAATCCGGCATCAGATGGATCGAGGCGAAATCGGAGTTGCTGGCCAAGTATCCGAAGGAACTGCGAAACCGGCTCTAGCGGAGGTTCCCGAACCAGTACGGCACCCAAATCGCGGCGATCATCACGTCGAACAGCAGCGCGCGCCGATTTTGCGGCTCGCGCCATGCCCTTACGGCAGCCCACAGGCCAAATCCGCCGAACACAAAGACGGACGCCAGGAACCAGTAGTAGAACGGCAGGAAGGCGAAGGGGTCCATGCGGCCTCCCGTGCGACCAATGAGGAACATCGCGATCAGGGTCAGGGCCACCAACAATCGGAAAACAAGTCGCGCCATGTGCACTGTCCCGATTATCGCGTACCCCACTCCCATATTCCAAAATTGGCGCTCTTCGACACCGGATGCCCGGCCAACCTCGCCAGCATCGTGATTTGGCCCCGGTGGTGGGCATCGTGGGCGATCAGGTAGCCCACGAAACTGGCCACATCGGGCTTGAACCCCTTGATCCCGCCGTCGGCGGCCAGCGACTGCCGAATTACAGCCTCCAGCGCGAGCCAACTGGCATCCAGCGCCGCAAGCGCGTCGTCCTGCCCGAAATCATCGCCTTCCAGCTTCGCCGGCA
>CAITMP010000821.1 GCA_903893525.1 uncultured Acidobacteriia bacterium
CCACGGTGCTGCGGGCGGGCCGGGGCAACAAGCGTGCGCGGAGGCTCCAAACGCCCGCCGATGCGACGACAAGCAGCGCTACGGCGAGCCAGATGGGCAGGGGCATCCGCAAAATCGGACGCCTTTCCGGCACCGCATCCAAAACCTTGGTGCCTGCGGCGTCTTGCGGGGCAGCACCGGATGCCGCCGTTGCGACCGGATGCTCCTCGGCGACAACCGCAGCCGTGAACTGGTACCCGCGCTTGGATATGGTCCGGATCACCTCGACTCCGGGAAACCCCTCGTCGAGGGTCTTTCTCAGGATGGAGA
Source organism: uncultured Acidobacteriia bacterium (assembly GCA_903893525.1). Taxonomy (GTDB): domain Bacteria; phylum Acidobacteriota; class Terriglobia; order Bryobacterales; family Bryobacteraceae; genus BOG-234. Next base: position 310 of record CAITMP010000821.1, read on the forward strand.
TGTTCTTGGTAAGGCTGCTTTCCTCGACAAAGGAATCAGCCCAGACTTTGTCCAGAATCTGTTGCTTCGAAACCACTTCCCCGGCGTTCTCCACCAGAAGCAGAAGTACGTCGAAGGTCTTGGGGGCCAGCGGAACCAGTTCCTCGCCCCGGAAGAGCACGCCCGTGTCCGCGCGCAACCGGAACGGCCCAAAGAGGTAGCGCGTAGGCTTGGCCGGCTTTGCCGAGCTGGATTCCATGGGGAAAAGCGATTCTCATGATAGCAGGGACCCTCCCTCCCAATGAAACCGTAACGGTCTTGCAATTTGATCTGGCAATAAATGCATGATCGGGACTACTACCGCATCTCCGCCAAATACAACTCCGACAGCCGCTGCATGTAGGAGTAGGTGTAGCTCTTGCCGTCCGGGAGGATCTGGAGGGAACTGACGCCGTTCATGATGCCGGTGCTGTCGGTGGGTCTTATCACAAACGCCTCGGTCCGCGCGCCGGTGGCGCGCTCGACGCGGATCACATGCGCCGGGATGGTTCTCCTCTGGTACACGAGAGCGTAAGTGAGGTTTTTCTCCACATACGCGACCCGATCGCCCGGCTCAATGCCCGGGAAGGGCAACGGGGCTGCGCCTTCCAACGAATAGAAGGCGGCCTGGTTGCCGCGGTAGCCGATCAACCACCGTCCGCCGACATCGGCCAACCCCGAAACGGTGACGCCGTCCGGTGAAATCGCCAGTGGCGGCGTGGCATCGTCGATATTCTTCAAGTACAGGCGGCTACCCTCGCCTTGCTTGGCCCCCACAAACCAGATCTTGCGACCATCCGCCAGCGAACCCGAGTGGTCGATCTGGTACTCAGGCAGCGACAACGTGCGGCTGCGTCCCATGCCAAAAGGATAGATATCGACCTGGCTGCCGTGGCTGACGTTGACCAGCTTGCCGTCGGGGGAGATGACCGGGAAGGATCCGAAACCCAGAAGTACCGGCGGTTTCCCGTTGACTTCGCGCAGGAAGCTCTGGGACTGCTGGCCGGCACCTTCGCCGGACTCGAAAAAAGCAACATGGCCTCCATCGGGCGAAATGCTGGAAACCAGTGACCAGTCCCACCAGGAGAGATCGCGGTCCGTGTCCTCGCCAGCCTTCCGCATCACCAGGCGCGTTCGGGCGTCGTCGGCTAGGAAGAGGATCTTGCCGTCTTTGGAGATGTCCCGCAGCACCATACTTGCGGATTGGCTGTGGACGACGCGTTCGCGTCCGTCCAGCGTCACCGCGCGGAGGTCAGAGCGGAGGCCTGACCGGGACGCCGTGAACCACACCTCCTTCCCTCCGGGCTCCCAGGCCAAACCTTCGGCGGCGCTAAATCCCCCCGTCAACTTCTTGCGGGCGCCTGTCCGGGTTGCAACCATCACCGAACCGGCGTTGTCGGAGGCGGTCGGGTGGTCCAGGAAGGCGACCGACTGGCCGTCGGGTGAGACGCGGGGGTCGCTGATATAGCCGCCGGTCTTGTAGATCACGTTCCCGGAAGGAAACTCGAGTTGGATGCCAGCCGAAGTCTCGCGCACCAGCGCCGCGTCGCGACCGTCCGGTGCCCAGTCCAGGAAGTCGACACGGTCCTCCAAAGTGCGCGGCGTGCCACCAGTTACCGGTGCAAGGGAAAGATCGCCCTGGACGGCGAACGCATTGTTCACCAGCCGCATGTTGCCCAGAAGGGCGAGATCTCCGGACGGGGAGATCGCTCGCAATTCGAGTCCGCCGAAATTCAGCGGCCGGGCCGACTGGGCGTCGAAACGCGTCTCGAACAACTCCGACGGCTCCTGCTCCCAGGACGCGCTGAAAATCGCCCCTTGAACATCGCGGGTGAACCTTGCGTCCTGGATGCGCCCCCGACGAAAGGTGAGCCGGCGGAATTCCAACCCCCTTGCCGGCTGCGCGCGCGAGAAGAAGTACCATCCCGCCGCACCCGCAGCGATGAGCACGAACGCGGCGGCGACTGCCCGGAGCCATTTCCACTTCCGCTTTGGCAAGAGTGCCGGCAGCGGAGCCGATCCCGCCCCGGTCTCCCCGAAGGCGTCCAATGCAAACTCAAGTTCCTCCGCGGATTGGAACCGTTGGGCTGGCTCCTTCTCCAAGCAGTGCGCGACGATTCTCAGAATGGCCCGCGGAAGCTCGGGATTCAATGCTCCGAGGTCGCGCGGATCGTCGTGGACGATGGCGCTCATGATCTGCACCGCGCTCTGACCCACAAAGGGTTTGTCGCCGCCAAGCAACTGGTACAGCACGCAGCCCAGACTGAAAATATCGGATCGCCGGTCAACCGGCAACACTTGGATCTGTTCGGGCGACATGTAGGATGCGGTCCCGACGACGGTCCCAGCCGCGGTGGTCAGCGTTTGCGTCTGGTCGGACGAACCTTTTCCGACCATCATTTTGGCCACGCCGAAGTCCAGGATCTTGATCCGCCCGTCCTTGCACAGGAAAAGGTTCTCGGGTTTGATGTCGCGGTGTACAACGCCCGCCGCATGCGCCGCGGCTAGACCCGATGCCGTTTGCTTGACATAACCCACAGCCTTCGCCACGGACACCTTGCCCTTGCCCAACCGGGCGGACAACGATGCCCCTTGGAGCAGTTCCGAAACCAAGTACGGCACCCGCCCCTCGGTGCCAACGTCGAAGACCGTTAGAATGTTCGGGTGCGCCAGAGCCCCTGCCGCCAACGCTTCCGACCGGAAGCGGCGAACCCGGTCCGGATCGTCGGCAAAGGCATCAGGCAGGATTTTTATGGCAACGAGTCGCTCCAACCTGGGGTCGTAGGCTTGATAGACCTGCCCCATGCCGCCTTCGCCGATCAGATGCTGGATTTTGTACGGGCCCAGATGGTCGCCCGGCTGGAGGCTGGGAGCAGCCATCGTCAATTGCCTCCCTTATGTGTCGGAACCGTCAGCTTCCACGCATCGTAGCCGCCCGTGACGTTGGCAACCTTCGGGAAACCCGAGCTTTGCAGGACGCTGCTGGCTATCGAGCTGCGGTATCCCCCCTTGCAGTGGACGAAGACCATGGGGCCGCGCTCGATATCTTCCAAGCGCGCGCGCAGTTGCCCCAAAGGGATCGAGATCGCGCCGGGTATCGACCCCGACGCATGTTCGGCGGGCTCCCTGACATCGACGATCACCGTCTTCTCGGGCGGCTGCTCCAACCACTCGGCCAGTTCGACCGGCGTGATCTGGGCAATGTAGGACGTCTCGAACCCGGCATGCAACCACGAATGGATTCCGCCGTCCAGCGCGCCGATGGTGTGGTCGATTCCGACGCGGCTCAGCCGCAAGCGCGTCTCGTGGAGGACTGCGTCGTCGTCAGCCACCAAACCGCCGGCAAGCAAGAGGACCGGAACGTCCACTCCTTTGTTGCCGGATCCGAACATGCGGGCGGCCCATGACGCGAACTGGCCGTTGAGCGCGATGTGGATGGAGCCCGGAACGTGGGCCACCGCGAACTCCATGACCGGACGCGTATCGAGGACAACAGCCCCCGCCCCTTGCAGTTCCCGTACTTCCACGGGCGAGAGGCTGCGCAGTGGCGGCAGTTCTTCGAGCGGCGCCGCACCCTCCCTGTTGCGCGCCACATCGTCCGCGAAATAGGCCGGGCGCGCGGGAAGCTCCGCAGTCAAGAGGTCCACAAACTGCTCCCGCGACTGTGTTTGCAGCGCATAGTTGTGGGCGCGCTCGCGTCCGATTGTGGAACTGGTGTCAGTGCTCATGTTGCGGCCGCACAGCGAACCGGCCCCGTGCGCCGGGTACACAATGGTGGCGTCCGGCAGCTTGAGCAGCTTTTCGTGGAGGCTGTCGTAAAGGACTCCGGCGAGTTCCTGCGGGCTGCGGGTCGGTGAGAGATCCGGCCGGCCCACGTCTCCAATGAACAAAGTGTCCCCGGTGAATACGGCCAAGGGGTCGGCATCGGCGGCGGGATGGGCCAAGATGCAGATGCTTTCCTCGGTGTGGCCGGGTGTGGAAAGGATGCGGAGGAAGCCAGCCCCGAGTGGCAGGCACTGGTCCTCGTCCAAATCGCGGTGGGGGAATGCCGCATTCGCACCGGTGCCGAGGCAAACTTCGGCACCGGTACGGCGGGCCAATTCCAAGTGTCCCGAAACGAAGTCCGCATGCAGGTGCGTTTCGACAACCCAGCGGACTCGCACGCCGAGTTCCGCGGCCCGTGCGACGTAAATGTCCACATCGCGCTGCGGATCGATGACGGCCGCCTCGCCTCCGTCATGGACAAGGTAGGAGGCGTGGGCAAGGCATCCGAGGTAGAAGCGTTCGATCTGCATGGGGATTCCCGAATCGTCGTAGGTTGCGCAGGGCTGTTTTGGTTGGGGCTATTTTGGTTGGGGAACGATCCGCAGGTAGGGTTTCGGTGCCCGCCATCCCCCGGGAAACGCCTTTCGCGCGTCGTCATCGGAAACGGAAGGCAGAATGATCACATCGTCGCCCGGATTCCAGTTGACCGGCGTCGCCACCTTGTGGGAAGCGGTCAATTGCATCGAGTCCAGAACCCGCAACACCTCGTGGAAATTGCGGCCCGTGCTCATCGGGTAGACCAACATGAGCTTGATTTTCTTGTCCGGCCCGATGATGAAGACCGTCCGGACGGTCGCGTTATTGGCAGCCGTGCGCCCCTCGGACGTTTCCCCCGCGTCGGCGGGCAACATGTCATAGGTTTTGGCGATTTTCAATTCGGGGTCGCCGATCATTGGATAGGTGACGGCTTGCCCTTGTGTTTCCTCGATGTCCGCCGCCCACCGGGAGTGGTTGGCCACGGGATCGACACTGAGGCCGATGACCTTGCAGTTGCGCTTCTGGAACTCGCCCGCCAGACTGGCCATGTGTCCCAGTTCGGTGGTGCAGACCGGTGTGAAGTCCTTCGGGTGTGAGAAGAGGATGGCCCAACCGTCCCCGATCCAATCGTGGAACTGGATCGTGCCTTGGGTCGTTTCAGCGGTGAAGTTGGGTGCGGTGTCGTTGATTCGAAGTGCCATGTCGTTTTGAACTCCTGCAGCCAGAATAGGCGGAACCCGGTGAAATAGTCGACGGCAAAAGCCTGACCTTTTTCTTACTTTTCGCAACCGATTGATTTCATTGCGTTTATCCAAACGGCGGCCTGGATTCGACACCGCAGTAGGATGATCGCGAACCCGAGTCCCATCCCAACCAGAACGGCCGAACCGGGTTCCGGCGTCGCCACCACCTCGAAATCGGCTTGCCCGAGGACGATTTGGGCGTCGCCGTCATACCCCAAGCGCTTCCACGCCGGAAAGAGTCCTCCGAAATAGCTTACAGTTTTCTTACCATGTGGTGACCTCTTAGAATGAGCAGTTTACGGTCTGTGCGGACGAAAGAAACGATTGGGTCAAGGGTGGGTAACTGAATCGTTACACGGCACGTCCCATATTGGAGACGGCGCTTGCGGCCCCTGATAAAATCGGGGAGCATTTGAACGTTGTGGCTCAAGACGTTCGCCGACGGATGGAAACCCCAACAGCCCCAGTGGAAGAACCGGAACTGAAATTACTGCTCGCCCGCGACAGCGGTGGCGACTGGGCGAGGTGGCGCGCTGCCGCCATCGGGTCGCTGCTGGCGCACGCAATTTTCACCACAACCATCTTTTCCGTGCGTTTCGAAGTGACGCCGCCGGCACCCGAGCGCGTGCTGGTCAAGCAGATCACCCCGCTCTACATTCCACCGGACCTCACGCAAAAGGCTCCAAACAAGGTTCCCGTCGCCAAGGAGTTGACGGTGGAATCGATTGCGCCCCGACCGGTCCTCAAGTCCCCCGCCCCGGCACCGGCGGCGGGCAAGCCTGTGGAGGCAGTCAAGCAACCGACCCCACCCGCCCCTGCTCCTGTTGCGCCGCCGAGGCAGGTACCGCTCGACAAGCCTGTGGTGATGGAAGCGCCGAAGCTGGACGGGCCGGTACAGCCGATCCAGACATCCCAGAATCCAAGACAGGTCGCGCTACCCCCGCCACCATCGGCGGAGGTCCCGAAACTCGCGCTGCAGGACGTAGGGGTCCGGCCGAGCGGTACCGGCGGCGGTCGCCCTGGCGGCATGATCCAAATGCCCACGGCATCGATTCAGGACACCTTACGGGAAATGTCCCACTCCTCCGGGACCCCCGGCACCCAGTCGGTGGGAGACTTGGGGGCGGACGTCGGAGGTGCCGGGGCCGGATTGAATCTGCCCCCATCCGCAGGACGCCCGCACTCCAATTTGGAGTTGAAGAGCGATCCGATGGGCGTCGACTTCCGTCCGTACATGCTGCAGGTGCTGGCGGCGGTGCGCAGGAGCTGGTTTGCCGTGTATCCCGAAGCGGCCCGGATGGGTATGCGCGGCCAAGTAGTCGTTCAGTTTGCCATCGCCAAGCAAGGGATGGTCACCAAGGTGGCGTTCAACGGCCAATCAGGCGCAAAAGCGCTGGACCAGTCGGCAGTTGCCGCAATCAGCGCATCCAATCCCCTGCCCCCGTTGCCGCCCGAATTCAAGGGCGACCGCATCGTGTTGCAGATGACCTTTCTCTACAACATGCCGAGGTAGCATTTACGGATCGCAAAGCCATGTACACCCCGAAACACTTTGAGGAGCAGAGGCCTGAAGTACTGCAGGAGTTGATGGCTGCCTATCCTTTGGCCGCTCTTGTGACCAACGCGGTTTCCGGGATCGAGGCGAACCATATCCCGCTGCTATTCGATCCGGAACCCGGACCACACGGCGTGCTGCTCGGACACATGGCGCGGGGCAACGGGCAATGGAGGAACTGGGCCGCGAACCAGCAGGCTCTCGCAATATTTCAAGGTCCACAAGCCTACATAAGTCCGAATTGGTACCCAACCAAACACGAAAACGGACGTGCAGTCCCCACTTGGAACTATGTGGTCGTCCATGCCCATGGCACGATCCACGTCCATGACGACCCGGAGTGGCTACGAGGATTCCTCAACCGCTTAACCGCCACGCACGAGGCATCCGAGAACCTTCCCTGGAAGCCCTCCGACGCCCCGGTCGGATACATAGATGGCCTACTAAAAGCGATCGTCGGAGTGGAACTACGGATCACCAAGCTGGAAGGAAAATGGAAGGTCAGCCAGAACCAGCCGGAGGCCAACCGCACCGGTGCGGCCGAATCGCTGGAGTGGATTGGACATTCGGACATGGCGCAGGCCGTTCTTCACGCCTTGAAGGGTTCCCCGAAGTAAGCTCTACTGAAAATTCATTTCCACTCCGGCCACTAAATTTGCTACAATTGCAACAAGCTTTCGCAACGGGGTAGTTTCACAGAGCACCGCAACGCAGCGGTCCACTTCCCCCTATTTGGCGAAGCGAGTTCCGCGGCCTCCGCGAAACCACAAGTTCCCGTTTCGCCCAATGTTTGGGCCAACTCCTTCTCGTCAAAGGAAGCTTTTCTCAGGCTTCGTTCGCCCTTCGACCCAGCGCGTCGCAATGCACCACCTGCACCAAGGGAAAAACAATCGAAGAGGAGACAGGAATGAAACGCGCATCTTCGCCGCGCCCGGCAACCGGGTCGACGGCAGCATACCTCACAGCATTAGTTTTAGCGACGGCCACTGGCCTGTTTGCACAGTCCTACCAGGGCGCCATCCGCGGATCGGTCTCCGACCAACAGGGTTCCGCAATTGCCGGAGCCAAGGTAACTCTCTCGGACGCTGCCACCGGCACCACCCGCTCAGCGCTCTCCAACGATTCCGGCGGCTACGACTTCTCGCAGCTTGTCCCTTCCACTTACACCGTTGTGGCTGAAAAGCCCGGTTTCAAGAAAGTGGAGCGCAAGAATATTGCGCTCGGCACCTCGGAACAGCTGTCCGTCGACCTGAAGCTCGAAGTCGGCTCGGTCTCGGAAAGTGTTCTCGTTACGGAAGAAATTCCGCTCATCGAAGTCGCCAATGCCTCCCAGGGCCAAGTTCTGGACAACAAGAAGCTGGTGGAACTGCCGAACCTCGGCCGCAACCCCTTCATGATGTCGAAACTGGCGCAAAATGTCATCCAGGTCGGCAACCCCGCCTACAACCGTATGCAGGATCAAAGCGGCTCCTCGTCGATCTCCATCGCGGGCGGCCCGGTCCGCGGCAACAACTACCTGCTCGACGGTGTGCCGATAACGGACGCCACCAACCGCGCCATCATCATTCCCTCCCTCGAAGCGGTCCAGGAAGTCAAAGTCCAGGCCAACACCTACGATTCCGAAATGGCCCGCACCGGCGGCGGCATGTTCAACACGCTGATCCGCTCCGGCAGCAACCTGCTCCACGGCAGCGCCTACGGCCACATGCGCCAGACCGATTGGGACGCCAACAGCTTCTTCAGCAACGCCGCCGGCATCCCGATCACCAACCAGCCCAACCGCACTTGGGGCGGCAGCCTCGCCGGTCCAATCTTCATCCCGAAGATTTACGACGGCCGCAACAAGACCTTCTTCTCCGCTGCCCTCGAACAGTATGACGACGTTCAGTCCGGATCCTCGACCTTTTACGTCCCGACCGCTCTCGAGCGCGCCGGTGATTTCTCCAAGACCTTGACCAAGGCCAACGGCCCCTTGATGGTGATTTCCGATCCCTTCACCAAGACCCCCTACGCCGGCAACAAGATCCCGGCCAGCCTGTTGAACCCGGTTGGCGTGAATATCGCCAAGACCTTGGTTTCCCCGGCAACCACCCCCGGCTACTACGGCGACCAGGATTTGACCGGTTCGGCCCAGTTGAAGTCCCACGCCGCCCAGAAGGTTTTCAAGCTGGACCACAACGTGATGAGCTGGTGGCGCGCCAGCGCGAGCTACGCCCGCTACTATTCGCTTGAACCCGGCAACACGTGGTTCACTTCGATTTCGTCCCCCGACCAGTGGCGCCTGCAACGGCGCGTGGATGCGACCGCGCTGAACAACATCTTCACGCTGTCCCCAACCACCATCCTGACGGTCCGCTACGGCTTCAACCGGTTCCCGAACTACGGCTACAAGGCCAGCCAGGGCTTTGATCTTGCGTCGCTCGGCCTGCCCTCCTCCTTGGTCAGCCAGATCCAGAACCCGACGTTCCCGATCGTCAGCTTCAGCACGGCTTACAGCCTTGGAACGAACAACAACTTCTTCTACGTCCATGCGTCGAAGAACTTCTCCACCAGCGTTGCCAAGTACATCGGCAAGCACAGCCTGAAGGCCGGCTTCGACTACCGCAAGATCGCGGCGGTTGGAAACGACCTCGACGGTGGCAACGGCCAGCTCGCCTTCACCTTCAACGGCACCTTCACAGGCAACGAAATTGCGGACATGCTGACCGGCTATCCCTACGCTGGCAACGGCTACCTGGCCAAGAAACTGAACGACTTCGCCAACTACTACGGGATGTATGTGCAGGACGACTACCGCCTCACCCCCAAGCTGACCCTGAACTTCGGCCTCCGCTTTGAGCGTGAGCTCGGCCTGCAGGAAGCCAACAACGGCCTCGTCACCAACTTCGCAGGGACCTCGGCCAACCCGTTGGCCGCAAATGTGACCGGAATCTCCCCCAAGGGCTACGTGCAGTTCGCGGGCACCGACGGGGCCTCGACCCACGTCGGCAGCTTCTCCGGTGCCAAGTTCGGACCGCGTATCGGTGCCGCCTACCAGTTGAACTCCAAGACCACCCTCCGCGGCGGCTACGGACTCTTCTATGCACCGCAGTTCGCGATCGGCTCGCCGATCTCGCCCCCCGGCTACACCTCGGACACCAGCTACATCGCCACCACCGACGGCTACAAGACGCCGGCCGGAACGCTCAGCAACCCGTTCCCGACAGGCTTGACCGCCCCGCTCGGCAGCTCGCTCGGCAAACTGACCTCGATTGGCCAGAGCTTCTCGCTTGTCAATCCGAACGCCAAGTCGCCCCGCGTGCACCAGTTCTCCTTCGACGTGCAGCGCGAACTGCCCTTCGGCATAGCACTGCAGGTTGGGTATGTCGGTTCCCGTTCGTCACAGCTCGGCCTGAACGCCCCGTCATTGAACCTCAATGCGCTGGATCCGTCGCTCCTTGGCACCGCCGGTCTGACCAACTCCGTCGCCAACCCGTTCTTCGGAAAGGGCGGCACAGGTATTATCGGCACTGCGACCGTTGGACAGTACCAGCTCCTGCTGCCGTATCCGACGTACGGTACCATCAACGCGTCGTACTCCAGCTACAACCATGCCTCGTATGACTCGATGTTCGTGAAGGCCCAGAAGCGTTTCAGCAATGGCCTCACCTTCCTGAACACGATCACCTACTCGCGCAACATGGACGCCAGCGGCGGCGGCCCCGGCAACACACTCAACAGTGGTGCCAAGGCTCCCCAGAATCCCTACAACACGGACGCCGAATACGGCCTTTCGAACATCAACACTCCGTGGAACTGGGCCAATGCCGTTACCTACGAACTTCCGGTTGGCAAGGGCAAGATGCTCCTCGGCAACTCCAACAAGGTCCTCGACTACGTTGTGGGCGGTTGGTCCATCAACTCGGTCGGCGTGATGCACACGGGCTTCCCGCTGCAGATCGCGCAGTCCACCAACAACAATTCGATCTTCGGCTATGCCGCCCAGCGTCCCAACGCAACCGGCGTCAGCCCGCAGACCACAGGCAGCTTGAACGACCGGCTCAGTGGCTACATCAACCCGGCCGCGTTCTCGATCGCTCCCCGCGGCACCTTCGGCAACCTGTCCCGCACCATCACGATGCGCGGACCGGGCCAGGTCAACTTCGACATGTCGATCTTCAAGAACTTCAGCATCACGGAAACCTTCAAGGCTCAGTTCCGGCTGGAAGCTCTGAATGCGACCAACACCCCGCTGTTCTACGGTCCGAACGTGGCCTTCGGCAGCGGATCGTTCGGCAAAATCACCTCACAGGCGAACTTCGCGCGCCAGTTGCAAATGGCGCTCCGGTTCTCCTTCTAACAACAGACGGGGCTTAAGTGCCTGAACAGAACGGGGCTGGATGGGGCGATTTCGCTCCCTCCGGCCCCGTTTTGCATTGCGGCATACTGGGAACATGTTGGAAACAATTGGATTTGTGGGCTTGGGGAAGCTTGGGCTGCCGATGGCGGAAAACTTGGCGGCATCGGGATTCCCGTTGGTCATTTACAACCGCACAGCGGAGAAGGCTTCGGGACTGGTGGCGAACGGCGCCCTGCTGGTGGACACGCCCGCCCAAGCCGCGTTGCAGGGCGGCGTGGTGCTAACGGTGGTCTCCGACGACAAGGCCCTCCTGACGATCGCGGACGAGGAGTTCTGCCGCTCGCTGGGAGCCGGAATCCATGTCTCCATGAGTACGGTGTCTCCGGAGACATCCCGCATCCTTGGAGAAAGGCACGCACGATACGGCGGCCAACTGGTGGCGGCGCCTGTCTTCGGACGTCCGGCAGCGGCTGTGGCGAGAAAACTCTGGATCTGCACTTCGGGCCCCACGAAGGCCAAGGAACGGGTCAAACCAATCTTCGCCGCACTCAGCCAAGGTGTATTTGATTTCGGCGACCAGCCAGGTGCCGCCAATGTGGTCAAGCTGGCGGGCAATTTCATGCTGACGGCGGCAATCGAGGCGATGGCGGAAGCTTCGGCAATGGGGGAAAAGAACGGCGTGCCGCGCGAGGCCCTGCTCAGCATGTTCATGCAGACGATCTTCAACTGCCCGATCTACGTAAACTACGGCAAAGCCATCATCGAGGCCGATTTCGAAAAGGTCGGCTTCTCCAACCTCCTCATCCTGAAGGACATGCACCTGGTACAGAAGACCGCCGCCGACAGCCGGGCCCCGATGCCTATGGTGAACCTGCTCGTGGACCGGTACCTGTCATTGATCGCGAACGGACGGGAACACCAGGATGCCGTCAGCCTTGTGCTGGGCGCTGCGGAGGATGCGGGCCTGAAGTGGTAGGCCCGCGCATCGATTAGACGGCAACTTCCGTTTCAGCCAGCAGCCGGAGATATGCCGCATGCCGGACGCCGCCAGCTTCCCTTACCGGGCAATCTGGTTCGGCCCGGTGGCGGCAGTCACGGAACCGGCAACCGGCGTCCATGAATTCGGGGAAGGCGGACTGCACCTCCTCGAGTGTGATTGCCCCCAAGCCGAATTCCCGGATGCCGGGCGTGTCGATGATCCGCGCACCGTTTTCCAGCTCGTAGAGGCGGGATGAGGTGGTGGTGTGCATCCCCTTGCCTGTGGCATCGCTGATTGCACCAGTCTTGGCCCGGTCCTCCCCGGCAAGGGCGTTGAGAATCGTGCTCTTCCCTACCCCGCTCTGACCCACGAGGACGGCTGTGCTGCCAGCCAGAAGGTCGCGCAGGTCCCCGACCCCGGCCCCTGTGAGTTTGGAATAGCGCACCACCGGAATGCGGAACATGTCGGCCTTGGCTGTGTCGCCCAAGTCGGTCTTAGTGAGGCAGAGAATGGGCGTGACGCCGCCGCGCGCCGCCGCCAGAAGGTAGCGGTCCACCAAGCCCGGACGGAACGGCGGGCTGTCCACGGCGGAGACGATCACGATCAGATCGATGTTCGCGGCAATCACCTTTTCGATGTGAACATTGCCCGGGTCGGTCCGGGAAAGCGTGCTGCGGCGCGGCGCGATGCCGCTGACCGCCTCGTTCTCGATCGAGACCATATCGCCGGGGGCGACCGGCATCATGTAGCGCACCCACTTGGTGGCTCCGTTTGAGGCCACCAAGCATAGGCCGGACGAAACCCCGATTACGAGGGCTTCCGGTGCGCCTTCCTTAATTTCACGTTGGGAATTCTTTTTCTTGCTCTGGGCGGCCTGCAGCTGCTGCAGTCGAATCTTGCGTTCGCGGTGGCGGAAATCGCCAAAGGCCCGTACGTCCTGTCTGTCCATTGAGATCAGTCCTTATGTCCTTCCATACGCAGGCAGAAGCTCTCCCGGTGTTGAACCGGAAGGCGACCGGGTGAAAGACCGATGGACCCCGGAAGGGTCCGCTGGACTAGCGGACAGACATAGGCAAGCTTCAGAATACCAGAAATGAAGGTGTTTGGAGTCAGTCGCCAGAGAAAGAGGAGGAAACCGGCGAGCACCATGGCTGGGATGGGCCCGAGATGCGCTTCGCCCCCCCTAACTGAATGCTACAATAAGACTTAAGTCTAACGATCACATGGCTGAACAGGGCACTCCTCCTCAAGGGCCTCCGGCTCCCCCACCACCCCCGCAAAACCCTCTGCTGCCCGGCGCGGCAGGCC
>CAITMP010000822.1 GCA_903893525.1 uncultured Acidobacteriia bacterium
CGGCTTGGGCTGCCGCGAAACGCATCAACCCCCTTGCAGCCAAGCCGCCGCACTTTGCGCCCAAAGCCAAGTCGGTCATATTCCTGTTCATGGTGGGCGCTCCCAGCCATATCGATACCTTTGATCCCAAGCCCGCTCTTGAAAAATTCGACGGACAACCGCTCCCGCCCAGCTACGGAACCATCGTCAGCCAGTTCACCAAGGGTGATACCCCGCTGCTGAAAAGTCCTTGGAAGTTCAGCAAATACGGACAAAGCGGTATGGAGGTGTCGACCCTCTTTCCCCATGTTGCGCAGAAGGTGGATGATATCTGCTTCGTCCGCTCCTTCTACACCGAGAGCACTGTCCACGCACCGGCCATGTACCAAGTCAACACCGGACGAATCCTGATGGGTTACCCCAGCATGGGCTCGTGGATCACCTACGGCCTCGGGAGCGAGAGTGACAATCTGCCCGCATACGTCGTGATGCCGCAGCCGGAGGGCACGCCCGAAGGTGGAACGCCTTGCTGGGGGGCTGGATTCCTGCCTGCTGTGTATCAGGGCACCGTTTTCCGTCCCGGTCCGAATCCAATCGTAAATTTGAAGCCCGAGTCCGGTGTCTCCCCCGAACGACAGCGCCGGACCTTGGATTTTCTGCAGTCCATGAACGAAATGGACGCACTGGATTCGGATACCGAATTGGCCGCCCGAATCAGTTCCTACGAGCTGGCTTTCCGGATGCAGAGCCATGCTCCGGAGGCCGTCGATCTTTCCAAGGAGACGGATGAAACTCGGCAACTCTACGGACTCGACCGGAAACAGACTGCGGAGTTCGGCACCCGCTGCCTCCTCGCCCGGCGTCTGGTGGAGCGCGGGGTCCGTTTTGTACAGCTGTATTCCGGTGGCGGTCCGGTATCGGTCCAGTGGGACGCCCACAAGGATCTGGTGGCGAACCACGAAAAAATGTGCGGCATGACGGACCAGCCCGTCGCAGCGCTGCTCACGGACTTGAAGCGCCGCGGCCTTCTCGACACCACCTTGGTCATCTGGGGCAGCGAATTCGGGCGCTTGCCCATGTCCCAAGGCGGGAATGGCCGCGACCACAATCCCCATGGCTTCACCATGTGGTTTGCCGGTGGAGGTGTTAATCCCGGGTCCGCCATTGGCCGGACCGACGAACTCGGGCTCAAGGGCGAGGGTGCACGCTACCACATGCGTGATTTCCACGCGACGATCTTGGACCTTCTCGGCATGGACCAGAACCGGTTATGGTTTCTGCACAACGGCCGGAACGAGAAACTGACCGACTTTGGTGGCAGCGTAATCCGTGAAATGATCCGTTAGCTGCGTTCCCACTGGTCCGAAAGGATCTTTGCATACTCCTCCGACGCGTACAGCTCGAAGTCATAATCCTTCGGAGCCAACGAGAAAAACGGGCGCAGATGTTGGTAGCAGATGTAAGCGTGATCGGCGTAGCGGTGGTAGTTCCGCAGAAAAATGGGAGACAGCGTCTCAGGCGGAGGTGGAGCCGCGAACAGACTATGAATCCCGATCGCCCGCGAAAAAACAGCCCGGCGATCTGAAACGCCCCAACGCTCCAGTTTCTCCCGAACGAACTGCGGGGGATCATCCACCACAAACGCGGCGAAACTCTGTTCCGAAATGCGTGGATCCACCGTCGAAGAGCGCGAAACAAAGTCGCAACACTGTTCTATCCACCGGAAGATATCCTTTCCCAGGAACAGCAGCATCCGAATTTCTTGGTAGCGACCGATCAGAACCTTGCGTTCCAGTTCGAACTCGCTGTCGGCGACACCCTCCCCCCCAAGAAGTCCCTCCAGAGCGAGCGCGGCTTTCGAGCCCTCGAGGAGTTCTTCTGCGCTTCCAGCTCCCCCGAAAGGATGCAGAATCAGCGGCGGGAGCAGGCATAGTGCTGGCATGGTAAGTGTCCTCATGGTCCGTTATCCAGTACATCGGCGGAATCGGCCCAAACCTTTAGTGGCTATTTTCGCTCCGTGAGTTTCACCTTCACAGCGAGCTTTTTGTCATTCCGCAGCACCTCCACCAAGACTTCGTCGCCAGCCTTGTGGGACCGCAGCGCGTAGGTGAAATCATAGAGATTCGCAATGTCCCGGTCCCCGAAGGTGATCATGATGTCGCCAGGCTTGAGGCCTGCAAGGGCTGCCGGCGACCCCTCCTTGACGTCCGCGAAACGCACTCCCTTGGGCGGCTCGGCAAAATCGGGAATACTTCCGAAATTTGGCCCGTAGCCCCCGCCCGAGGATCCGGACGGCGCCGGTGCATCACCCGAATGTGCGCTCACCTTTGGCTCCACGCGCACGAACTTTGGCAACTGCGCAGCGTTGTCGATCCGGGTCGCCACGTCGGCAACCATGCCGAGCACCTCGACCGCCCCGGCAGCATCAATTTTGTCCCACGTGTCGCTCGGCTTGTGGTAATCGCCATGCAGCCCGGAGAAAAAGAACAGCACCGGAACCTGCTTGGTGGTAAACGAGGTATGGTCGCTTGAACCATATCCGTTGTCGGAAAAATCAATCTTGAACTTGTACTTGGCCGCAGCCGAGTCCAAGTCCGCCTGCAGGCCCGTGCCGGTACCCGCCCCCCCGACATAGAGCTTTCCCTCGCGCACGCGGCCGATCATGTCCAAGTTCACCATGGTGGCGGCCTTGCCTAACGGCATCAAGGGATGGTTGGCGTAGTATCCCGAGCCCAGCAACCCCAATTCCTCCCCGGCGAAGGTCATGAACAGGATTCCGCGCTTCAGTTTCGGTTGTCCAGCAAAATAGCGGGCCAATTCCAGTACCCCTGCCGTGCCGGAGGCGTTGTCGTCGGCCCCGTGGTGAACCGTGCCTGCCAGTGACGGTGCCATCGAAAACTGTTGGCCCAGCCCCAAATGGTCGTAGTGGGCTCCGATGATGAGGTATTCGTCGGTCTGGCCTGGCAAATAGCCCAACACGTTGTGGACGGTCTTCACGGCTCGCTCGATGCTGATCTGCTCCCGCAGCCGAACTCCCGGCAGATCGAACGATTGCGGCTGGAGCCCGGCATCGATCTTCTTCCCCAAATCGCGCAGGTTCCGGCCGCCCAGTAGATTGGCCGCCGATTCCTCCAGCACCTGCACCATTGGGATCGGTGCTTCGGCGGGACCATCGGTGCGCCCGAACTTCTCCAGCGTTTCCGTGTCCGCCAGATGGTTGGCGCGGTCCGCCACCAGGATCACACCCTTGGCCCCGTGTGCCCGCGCATTCGACGCTTTGCTGTACGCTTGCGAGTGGTCAGTGTACGCTTTGCCCGCGAAGACGCTCTTCTCGTCGAATTCCTGCGGCTCATGGGCCAGCACAACCACGAATTTGCCCTTGGCGTCAATCCCCGCGTAATCGTCGTAATTGTATTCCTTGGCGGTGATGCCGTAACCCGCAAACACTACCGAGCCCTCGAACGTCCCGCTGGCGGAAAAACTCAATGGGATGAAGTCTTTCGACACTCGGAACGACACGGTCTTGCCGCCGGTGGTGGCGTCGACTTGGTTTTGCTTCCCCAAACTAGCCGCCGTGGTGACCTCAAATGCCTGCAGGTACGACGTCCCCGCAACCGGATTCAATCCCAACTGCTGGAACTGCTTGGCGATATACCCCGCCGCGGTCTCCAATTCGGGTGACCCCGTGGCTCGCCCCTTCAGTTCGTCCGACGAAAGGAACTTGATGTGGTCCAAATACCTCGCCGCGTCGAAGCCCGGCGTCGCTGCCGTCAGCAGTGCTGCTCCGGCGCAAAAAAAGACTAGGATGCGGCGCATGGATTATTCCTTCTTTGCTGGTTGTAGCGAACCCGGTTTGGCGCCGGGAGTATCCCCGAAGATCGGCAGCCGCACGTCGCAGCCGCAATCCTCGCCCGCATTCTTGGCCGTCTTCTGGTATCCGATCTCGAAATCGATCACGAATTTCAGGTCTGGCCATGACGAAACACCAGCCAAGCGGCGACCGTTCACGAAAATCGTCGGAGTCTGGTTGACAGACAGGTTCTGGCCGATCACCACCGAACGGTCAACGTCCTTCTCCGTCGCCTTGGTATCCATGCAACTTGTCAGCTTTGCCGTATCCAAGTCGGACTTGGTCTTGGCGAAATCCAAAATTTTCGCCTTCAGGTTCTCGGCCGTGATCTCCGACTGCTTGTCGAAAATCCAATCGTGGAAATCCCAGTAGGAAGACACGCTTTGATTGAAAACGCACCGGCCCCCCATCGCCGCAGGCTTGGCCCATGGGTGGATCTGCTCCAGCGGATAGTCGAAATAGTACAGCCGGACTTCCTTGGGGAACGCCTTCATCAAATTATCCCGCAGGGATTTCGACTGCTCGCGGCAGTACGGGCACTCGTAGTCGCTGAATTCGGCGATCACGACCGGCGCACCCGGCGTTCCGAACGACGGTTGGCCCTCGGTCTTGATCTTGTCCAGCTCGGGCTTGAACGGATTTGCCGCCACGTCATATACCAAGCCGCGGATGATCCGCTGGCCGTCATAGGAGACGTAAAAAGTGTCGTTCTGCATCTGGGCTCCACTCACACCCCGGACCGCGACTTCATAGTAGCCCGGCATCGGCCCCGGTTTCTGGTCCTTGATCTCGACCGTAATGGCTTCCGGCCAGACGAATAGGTGTCTTACGTAGGCTTCCAAGTCCGCCTTGTTCAGCGCCGATTTCTTTTTGGCCTCGGGAGCCGGAGCGGCTGGCTTCGGAGCCGGCGTTTGCGCCGTCGCGAGCAGGGCCGACATCACCAACAGAACGAATCTTTTCAACATTGCAATCTTTTCTCCGCCAAGACGTTCCAAAACCTACATTACGGGACCGATGCGCCACGGTACAAACTCATGGTGGCCCAGAATCTCCGCCTTCGTCCGCTCGCCCGACGCCGACCTCAGGATCATGTCGAAAATCTCCTTCCCGACCTCCTGCACTGTCCGGTCGCCGTCCGCAATCGCACCCGCGTTGATATCCATATTGTCCGCCATCCGGCGGAATGTGAGGCTGTTGCTGGCCACTTTGATGACTGGAACCGTGGGGAATCCGATCGCGGAGCCGCGTCCCGTGGTGAAAACGATCATGTTGCATCCGCCCGCAGCCAAGCCGGCCAAGGATGGCGGATCATACCCGGGCGTGTTCATGAAATTGAACCCAGGCACCGTGATCCGTTCGGCGTACCCCAGCGCGTCCGTCAACGTGGATGCACCCGCCTTCGCCACGGCACCCAGGGACTTCTCCAGGATGTTCGTCAGCCCGCCGTCCTTGTTGCCGGGCGAGGGATTGTCGTCAAAACTGCCGCCAAACTGGTTCAGGTAGCGCTTGTACATGGCCACGTACCCGAGAAGTTTTTCCGCCACCTCACGGTTCCGTGCGCGCCGTACCAGCAGGTGTTCGGCACCGAAGATCTCCGTCGTTTCCGCCAACACTGTGGACCCGCCCAATGCGGCCAGCATGTCCGATGCCACTCCAAGCGCCGGATTGGCTGTGATGCCCGAAAACGAATCCGATCCGCCGCAATTCAGACCCAGCGTGATTTTCGACGCCGGTACGGTGGTGCGCTTCTCCTCGGCGCATTGCTCCAGCAGGTTCTTGATCTCCCGCCTCGCAGCCTCGGTCGCGCCGCGTGTTCCGCCGGACCCCTGCAGCGTCAATCCAACCAGCCTGCTGCTCCTCGGCGCGTTCGGGCCAAGATAGTGGTCGATCTGGTTGACTTCGCAGCCCAAGCCCAGAATCACCGCCGCCGATACATTCGGATGCGCCAGAACACCGGAAAGCGTGCGCCGGAGCTGGGTTGCATCATCGCCCCACTGCATGCCGCAGCCTTCGCCGTGCGGGAAGGCCACTACGCCGTCGATGTTGTCCGGCAGCGTTTCGCCCAGGAAGCTGCGCTCGATCAGCTGCGACGTGTACGCCGCACAGTTGCTGGCCGCCACCACTGCAACGAAGTTCCTCGTGCCCACGCGTCCGTCCTCTCGGACGTATCCTTCGAACGTCGGCATGTTGGCTGGAGCAGGCGGGAATGGAACGTCAACGGTGGGGTATTCGTATTCGAAATGGATTTCCTCGAAGCCCACGTTCTGGGTGTGCACGTGTTCACCCTTGCGGATTTCTCGGCTGGCCAGCCCGATCCGTTGCCCATAGCGGCGGACTTGGGCACCCGCCGGAATATCGGCCATCGCCACCTTGTGGCCCGCCGGTACCGAAGTGGTCACCGCAAATTCGAGCCCTCCCACCCGCAAGACCTGGCCGGGAGCCAAAGGGACGCGGGCAATCGCGACGTTGTCGGTCGGGTGGAGGTGGATCGCGGAATTTTCCGGGGTCGGGAGCTTTTGAATTTCTAGAAGGGACATTTGTGGTCGATTTCTCCGCGCTGGTTTCCTGCACTCAGCGCATCAGGATATGTTCGGTGGTCTGGCCGCCCGTGTGCACGTGCAGACGACCGTAAAGCGGATGGAACCAGAGTCCCGTACCGTTGTTGATGGCAGGGAGTTCGGACACCGAATCGATGAAAATTCCGGATTCCGTATCATCCTCGTCCTTGCCCTCTTCCAGCAACTTGCCGATGTGGGCATGGAGATGGCATTGGGTCCGGGACATGTCGCTATTCATGGCGATCCCCCAGCTCTCGCCCCAAACCTCCCGGGCCTTCGCGATCGCCGTGTTCCAGAAGCGGTCCCGCTCGGCGGCTGACATTCGTGCCAACGGATTTGCACCATCGTACGCCTCCTGCGGCATCACAATCCAGCGGCTCGGCTTGGTTGGATTCACGTCCCTCACCAATACGACGGGGCCTTCGCCGGAATGTTTGGTGATCTCCACACAAAGGCTGCAGGTACGCTGGGCCAGCGACCGCTGGTCTGCCAAGTCGCAGACGCATCCGCGAATGTCGGCACGCACGGCAGAAACCATGAAAAGGACCGCAATCAGACAGGCGCGCACCAAATCATTATTATATGCGGGCTCGTCTTTGCTGTACTCACTACCGGGGAATCCGCATGCTCGATTGCCGCACCACCAGTTTCGGCTCCACCACCACGGTCTTTGGCGGCAGGGCCGTCTTGGATTCGATCATCGCCAGAGCCAATTTCGCAGCCCGTTCGCCGATCAAGACGCTGTTCTGGTCGATCGTCGTCAACGGTACCCGCAGAAAATCCGCATGCCGGATGTTGCCGCTGCCCACAAACGCCACATCCTCGGGTATCCGCAAACCGGCGTCCAGAACGGCCTTCATCGCGCTCACGGCAAATTGGTCGTTGAACCCGAACACCCCGTCCGGGCGTTCCGGCAACGCTAGCAGCTCCTTCATGATTCCGTACGCGGCGTCGTCGGTGGCGTCGCCCGTCTCGTCCAAGGATCGCTCATACTCCGGCCTCAGTGGGATGCCGTGGCGCTCCAGCGCCGTCCGGTATCCCTCCAGCCGCCCGAGCGCCGGACTCAGCTTGGTGCCAAAAATATAGGCGATCCGGCGGCAGCCGCACTGGATCAGGTGTTCGGTCGCCATCAGTCCGACCGTCTTGTCGTCCACGCCGACAAAATTGGCCTTCAGCCCGGAAATCCGGCGGTCGATCAACACGAATGGCGTCTCCTGCTCCTCCATCCGGTCGAAGGTTTCGCGTCCAGCCTGTGTGCTGGCGACAATCAGCGCGTCCACCCGCCTGGCCAGCAATTGTTCGATTTCCTGCTGCTCCAGCTCGGGCTCCTCCTCCGAGGTCGCGATCACCAGCCCGTATCCCTTCTTCCGGAACACGTTGGTCAAGCCCTTGGCAATCTCGCCGAAAAAGGAGTGCAGCAACCCCGGCACCACGAACCCCACGATCAGGCTCTTGCCCGTCACCAGAGCCCGCGCGGCAAGGTTCGGCCTGTAGTTCAGGTCGCGCATCCGCTGCAGGACCTTGTTGCGCGTTTCCTCGCTAATGTCGTCGTGGTTTCGAAGCGCCTTGGAAACCGTCACCACCGACACGCCGAGCTCGCGCGCGATGTCCTTCATTCGGACCACAGCCATATATGCTGGATTGTATCCGAGCTCCCATGCGTTCCACTTTTTTCCTGATTTCGATAGCCCTTGGCTTTGCAGCCATCTCCCCCGCCGCTGAAAACTGGCCCCAGGCCGCCGGACCCGACGGAACTTGGTCCTCTCCCAAGGCCAAAGCTCCTGTCAGTTGGAGCGTCGCGCTGGACAAGAATATCCTCTGGCGCGCGCCGTTGCCCGCTGGGGGACAAAGCGGCATCGCAGTTTGGGGCGACCGCATCTTCCTCACAACTTTCGAACCCTACAAAGCGGGCGACCCGAAATTCAGCGCCACCATCCTCGGCCACGCCATCGACGCCAAGACCGGCAAAATTCTCTGGTCCGTGAAGCTGGAGGGCACCGTCAAGAGCCCCCTCATGTACGCCTACAGCGACTCCACCAGCCCCACACCCGCCACCGACGGCAAGCACATCTGGTTCACCAATTCCAGCGGCATCATCCTGTGCGTCGATTGGAATGGCAAGGAGGTTTGGCGTCACACCTGGACCCCGTGGGGTGAACCCTACCCGTTCAACAAGCAGCACGAGCCCATCCTCTACGGCAACGCTTTGCTCAATGTGGAGCCGCTCGACGGCAACCCGGACGCCAAGAAAGGCTGGAACTACCTCCGTGCTGTCGACAAGGCCACAGGCAAGACACTTTGGATCGCCGAAGACGCCACCACCACCTACACCACCTCGCGGTTCGGCGTTGCTGCCAGCGGCAAGCCCGCACTAGTAACCGCCCGCGGTGGCTGGCACGATGTGCCCGAACGGCCCGTCGGCCTCAGCATGATCTCCCTCGACCCCGCCACCGCCGGCAAGAGCCTCTGGCAGTACGTCGCCGGGACGGACGCCACGGGAAAACCCCTCGCCACCCCCGGCTCCCTCGCCGCACCGACGTGGCAGGCGCTTTACGTCATGCACTGGGACGCGAAATACGCCTACTGGTTCAAACTCAATCCGGAGGAGTCCCACCTCGTCATCGACTCCAAAACCGGCAAGCTGCTCCGCGAACAGTCGTTGATCAAGAATGTCGATTACCGCCAATGGGATCCGGCGGCGAATAAGTACATCGTGCACACCAACGCGAACCTGCGCGAGATCCGCGACCTTTCGCCCCGTGTCAACGCCCAGCCCGGCGAGGTGATCCGCGTGATGCCCGCCTGGCACTGCAACATCGTGGCCGGAGGTTACCACTATTTCCTCGCGTCCACCGCCCATCGCCGCAACGGACAGGCCCCCAAAGGCAAGGGCGGCCCCTCGCATTCCATCGGGCGCGTCAATGTGGAAACCGGGAAGGTGGAATACCTGGAACTCCCCGTGACCGTCCTCCGCCAGCCAGGCCAGCCCGAAAAGAAGGTCTACGGTGTCGCGGTCCGCACCAAGACGCTGGACATCAACGGCAACGACGTTGCAGCCGAGGACCGCTCCCGCACGGACGGCTGGGAGATTCCGGCTTTCTGGGGCAGCCCCGTGGAACTCGGCGGCAAGGTCTACTTCACCACCATGCTGGGAATTACTTATGTCGTGGACGCCAAAGCCAAGGTGCTGGACGAATCCGCCATCGTTGCCATCAACGATCTCGGGCCGTCGGGTGAAACCTGGACCCTGAACACCCCCAGCTATGCCAACGGCAAGCTCTACCACCGGACGTTGAAGGAATTGGTGGCCATCGGCAGCAAGTAGCCTATTTTTCGGTGAGGAATGCGTCCAAACGGCGCAAATTCTCCCCGCCGCCCATCGCGATAAGGTAGTCCCCTACGCACAACGCCGCCTCCGCCGGGGGGTTGAACAGCATTTCACCTCCCGGTTTGCGGATTGCCAGTACGATTACCCCCATCTCCCGCCCCACGTGCAACTCCTTCAGCGACTTCCCGACCACCCTGCCGCTCTTGCCCACCTGCACCTGTTCGATCGAGACATCCAATCCGATAAAGCCGGTCGCGGAATCGAGGAACGTGGAAACGTGGGGCCTCAGCAGCGAGTGTGCCAGCCGGTGTCCGGTAATGCTGAAAGGCGCGAACACCGTGTCCGCCCCCGCCCGCCGCAGTTTCACCTCGGACTCCTCCTCGCTGGCCCTTGTCACGATGGTCATTTTTGCGTTCATCGTCCGGGCCGAGAGGATCACGAATAGATTGTCGGCGTCGGTTGCCAGCGCCGACACCAAGCCCGCGGCGCGCACGATTCCGGCCTGCCGCAACGAGTCGTCCCGTGTCGAATCCGCCACGATCACATGCATCCCGGACTTCCGCGCATTTTCAGCCCGCTGCTCGTTGCGGTCGATCACCACAAACGGCGCACCCGCCTTCTGCAGTTCGAGCGACGCGTGCCTGCCCACCCGACCGTAGCCGCAAATGATGTAATGGTTTTCCAGCTTGTCGATCAACCGTTTCCTCCTCCGAATCCGGAAGGTGCCCTGCAGTTCCCACTCAATGATTGTCTGCGTGACCGCGCCCACCGCGAAGAACATCACGCTCACCCCGAACAGGATCAGGAACGAGTTGAAGATCCGTCCGGCATGGCTGAGCGGCCTCAGTTCCTGGTACCCCACCGTGGTGATGGTGATCAGCGTCATGTAGAAGGCGTCGAACGGCGTATACCGCTCCACCACCACAAAACCCGCAGTACCGGCAAGCACGGTAAAAAACAAAAGCCCGCCGATCAGGATGATTCGGCGGGCAAGAGTTCTTTCCATTGGGCCAATGTACATCAGGCGCTGCATCGTGCACCGTTGAGGCGACGATGCTTGTTTAATTTCGGAAGCTGTTCAACGCTTCCTGCTCGTCCTGGAAGGTGCCGATCAGCGAACTGATCCCGGTCATGTCCATCACTTTGCGTACGTCCGGCATGGCGTTGACAATCCGCAGCGTGCCTTGGTTCCGCACCAAATGCGAGTAACAACTCATCAACTGGCCCAGACCGGCGCTGTCGATTTTGGTTACCCGGCCGAGATCGATAATCACGCGCGAATCACTCTGCTCCAGGACTTCGCGGCGCAGTTCCTCCAGCTCGGCGGCGGAGTGGGTCAGCGTCGCCGCAGCGCGAAATTGCAGCACGGATACACCCTCGGCCTGCTTCCATGCCAGCTTGGACGAGCGCAGTTCCGTAGCCAAGTGCTCGCTCACCCGCAATTCATCGAAGCATTCGTCGCAACCGAGGTAGTGCCCCTCGAACTCCTCCACGGCTTCCGTGTCCAAAGTCCGAGACAAGTATTTGGCTATGACTTGCTCACGCTTGATCGGTTCCATCTTGCATCGTACTTCCTGCCACTCGGTCTGTTGGGCGCTCATACTGTTCCGTCCACCTACTCAGTGCAAAGACCAATCATTTTGTTTCAATCCCCGCATCGCCACGACGCTTGGTTTCTCCGGAATATACACGTCGGAAACGCTCCTTGGCGCGGAACAACACGACCCGGAACTGGGCGTCGGTCATGTTCCAATCCCTGCAAATGTCTTCCTTTTCGCGCCCCTCCAAGTACAGGGCTCGAAGGATATCCCGGTCGCGTTCCGCCAATTCCGCCAAGCCGTTGTCGATTGCGTCCCGCATCTCGAAAATCTCGGCATCCGGCCGGACTCGGGTCTCCGGGATCTGCATATCCTCGTCGATACTCGGTTCCCGCTTGACCCTGCGGCGAAATTCGAGGATCACGTTCCGGCAAACACCGTTCAGGAAGGCTCCCAGTTCCTGTGTGTTGCGGATTTGTTCGTTCTGGGCGGCTTTGATGAAGCGCGCGAGACTCTCTTGCACGAGGTCATCAACGTCCGCGCAATTGTGGCCCACATGATAGAGGACCTTGTAGCGCAGCTTGAGACGGAGTCGTTCGAGGGAGGGTTCGCTGAGATCCATTGTCCAAGGGCGGGCGCATGAGGCACGCGTCGGAAAGACGAGCGCGTCTTGAAGCTGCAGCGAGGCCGCAGCCACACCCGTTTCCGATCCCATCTTACATGGAACGTTTGCGTGGGCGCCTTTTCGCCGGGATTTGCTGTCTAGTAGTTCCGTGCCGGAGCGCCGGATGATTTGCTTGCCTGGAAGCACTCGCGGCACAGTACAGCCCTACCTTGCGTTGGCTTGAACGGCACCGTGGTTTCCCGTCCACAACCTGCGCAAACAGTGGCAGTCTCCACTCTCTGCGGGGCACCACCGGAACGACCGCCCGAGCGGCCTCCGCCGGGCCTGTCCTGACGATTGGCCTTGCAAGACTTGCAGCGCCGGGGCTCGTTCGTGAAGCCCTTTTCGTCGTAAAATCTTTGTTCGCCCGCGGTGAACGTGAAGTCGCTCCCGCAATCGATGCATTTCAGTACGCGATCCTGAAAATCCGCCATGACCTAGCCTCCGCTACCCAACCCCCAAAATCGTATCACGAAATGCCGCGGAAATGAAAAAAGGGCGAAGCGGATGTTTATCCACTTCGCCCCCGGTACATCTATTCAGGATCCCGGCGACTCTTTTTCCGGTTCCTCTTACGGGCAAGCGCGGCCTTGACCCGCTTTTTCTCACCCGGCTTCAAATAAAAGGAGTGACGCTTGACTTCCTTGATGATGTCTTCCGTCTGCACCTTCCGCTTGAAACGACGGAGCGCGTTTTCCAACGTCTCCCCGTCCTGAAGTCTGACTTCAGCCAATTCAATACACCCCCAAACCGATCCTGATATGTCCCGAGCCGACGCCGATGAAGCTGGGCCGGAATGGGCGCTGATATTTTCCGTGCATCCAGTCGGACGCTCAGAACCCCAGATTAGCACGGGAGCGGGGGGATAATCTACCGCTAATCGGATACCTACGCTTCCTTGGCCCGTAGCGAATGGATTCCAGCAGGGTGGGACGTCTTTCGGCCCGGTTGCGCGAAATGCGAGTCCCGATTGTCGGCCATCGCCAGCAGCGTGAAGATGCCCAGAACGGGGTCGGTGCGCCGGACTTCCTCGACGAAGTCCATCAGTTCGATGTAGTAGTGGTTGAGCTTGTAGGGTGTCATGGAATCCTCTCTTCTTGCGCCGGTCCATTTTCCAGTGCCGGCCTTGTTGTCTTCATCTAGGTAAACAGGAACAAGGGGGGAACCCGGTCATCCCTCGGCAAAAAAGTTGCAGCGCAAGATCTCCCCGGAAACGCAAAAAGCCGGTGCGGTCCCGAAGGACCGCACCGGCAGTCTTGAAGCTTCCGTTGCGGGAACTACTTCGATGCGAATAGGGGTGCTACGAACGCCTTGGCCATCGTGTTCGGGTCCTGCTTGAGTCCAATTTCGTACTCCTGCCGTCCGCGAACCCGGTCCCCCGTAGAGCATATTCTCATCGAAGAATGAGCCTGAACTGAGGGAGGCCGGGTGGTAGCGGGGAAGTCCTTTCGTGTTGGTTTTGCAATGAAGGGACCGGCGGTCGACCGGTGGGAATGTGGGAATCGCATTGCGATTTCCAAGGACGGTGGGAAGGGAGGAAAACCTGTTTTTGGTTTTCCTCCCTTTCCACCCGTCCGTCATTTCCACGGGCGCTGCGCAATCTGTTTTGTTCTTGCGCGGTCAGGCGGCGGACTTGCTGACGGTGGCCATTAGTTGGCGTTTGGCCTTTTGCATTTCGATGGCGACTTCCGTATCGGACTGCGTCCGCGCGAAGCGCTCCAGTTCGGCCAAAGTGACGCCGGGACGCAGGCAGCTTCCACAATCCGGCAGACGGCTGAAGATCTCGAACGGCGTGGCCCATTCCCGATAGACTGTGCGTCGCCTCCCGTTGGGATCCTCGACTGTTTCGGGAACGGCGCAGGGCCGGTGGAAGTTGATGTACGGATTCAGGTGCAGGCGGTGGAACGCGTCCACCGCTTCGGCGTGCAGTGCCGCTATGTGCCTGAAACCCATGTGTTTGCGGACGACAGCACCATTCTTGCACTCCACCAGCCCGTTGTCCCCCGTCCTGTGGGCGCGCGATTTGGTCTGTTCGATCAAGAGCTTTTCCAGAAGTTTGGCGACCGTGTGGTTGATGTACTCGCTGCCGTTGTCGGAGTGGAAACCCCGGACCACGAACGGAAACTGCTCCAGCAGCCGCTCCAGCAGCGGAATCAGCCAGTGTTCGGAGATCCGCGGCGCTGCCGCCACGATTTCCCACTGCGTTACTTCGTCGACCGCGTTGACGTGGTAAATACCCTTGACGCCGTCCAAGTCGCCCTGGTGCACGGTGTCGATGCGCAGAAAGCCGGGTCTGCCCTGCGGCCGCGGTTTGCGCCGCTCGCCGATTGGGATCACCGTGGGCCGCGTCGGCTGGTAGGTGGTGTTGTTCCGCCGGTAGGCCTCCGAACCGCGGAACCGGTACAGTTGCGCCACGGAAATACCCGCCAGTCGCTCGTACGCGCCCTGCCCGTACTCGAGGTACTCGCGCTCCAGGATCCTTTTGGTCGCCGGCCCGCTCAGGTTGCCGTGGCTTTTGTCGACATAAGCCAGCAATTCGACGTCCCGGCTGGTGTACCGGGTGGGGAACTTCGTCCGCTGGTAGACCGCCGCCTCCACCCGCCCGCTTTCGGTGTAGCTCGTGACCAGACGTGTGACCTGAGCGCGGCCCAGTCCCGTCATGCGCGCCAGATACCGGCGCACCAGACCCTTCTCCGACCGGTTCAGGGTACCGTAACAGTGCCGCTCCAACGTCTTCCCCGTCCATGCATACACCTCGTCGCGGCTTCGCCCGGCGAATTCCACCGCCCCGCTCCCTCCCAGGAACGCCTCCATTTGACACAGGCTTTTCACTTCCGTATCGTCCATGCTGATGATCAATCCCCAGCATCCCGCCACAGCCCCCCAGGCTCATCTTGTATGAGAAGCCAATCGTCTGCTCAGGCTCATCTTGTATGAGACAAGAGTATGCGCTTCGCCCCCCCTAACTGAATGCTACAATAAGACTTAAGTCTAACGATCACATGGCTGAACAGGGCACTCCTCCTCAAGGGCCTCCGGCTCCCCCACCACCCCCGCAAAACCCTCTGCTGCCCGGCGCGGCAGGCC
>CAITMP010000823.1 GCA_903893525.1 uncultured Acidobacteriia bacterium
ATGGCGGGGACTGCGGACGAAATCACCACGCGGTCCATGTAGGTGATCATGTAGGCGGCCACGGTTAGGGCGAGGACTACGTGGCGGACTCGGGTGGGATGGTTCTGGGACATCGGCCTGTCTATCATATCGGACACGGGTGGGCAGGGGGACTGCGGGAGGTGCGGTTATGGCGACCTGGAAAGGTCGCTGCAGGCAAGAATGACTGGTCCGCGCCTTTAGGGCGCGTGCGGAGGTCGGCGACCTCCGCGCAGGGTGCCACCCTGCCCCACAAAGGAAATTTTTGCTGGTTGTGAAGATTTTGTGGTTTGGTAGTACAACGGACGAGGTTAGATTAGGCCGACTCGGCGGCCAGCGATTCGGAATGCTTCGAGGGCCCGGTCGAGTTGGGCGGTGGTGTGGGTGGCGTTGACGATTGTCCGGACGCGGGCCTTGTCCTTGGCGACGGTGGGAAAACCGATGCCGGTGGCGAGAACGCCTTCCTGGAAGAGCTCGTCGGAGAGGCGGAAAGCTCGGGCGGCGTCGCCGGCCATGACCGGAGTGATGGGGGTTTCGCTGGTGCCGGTGTCGAAACCGAGGTCGGAGAGGCCCTTTTTCAAGTAGCGCGTGTTGGCCCAGAGGTTTTCGATGCGCTCGGGCTCGGATTCGAGGATGTCGAAGGCGGCGAGGCAGGCGGCGGTGACGGCTGGCGGGTGCGAGGTGGAAAAGAGGAAGGGGCGGGCGCGGTGGTAGAGGAACTCGATGAGGTCCTTGGTGCCGCAAACGTAGCCGCCGAGGACGCCGATGGCCTTGGAGAGGGTCCCGACCTGGATGTCGACGCGGCCGTGGAGTCCGAAATGGTCGATGGTGCCGCGGCCGTTGCGCCCAAGGACGCCGGAGGAATGGGCGTCGTCGACCATCATGATGGCACCGTGTTTTTCGGCGACAGCGACGAGTTCGGGGAGGGGGCCGATATCGCCGTCCATGGAGAAAACGCCGTCTGTTATGAGGAGCTTGCGGGTGGGGGTGGCGTCGAGTTCGGAGAGGATGCGGTCGGCGGCCTGGTGGTCGCGGTGGGGAAAGACGTGGATTTTGGCGCGGGAGAGGCGGGCACCGTCGATGATGCTGGCGTGGTTGAGCTGGTCGGAAATGATGTGGTCTTCGGGGGTGAGGATGGCGGAGACGGTGCCGGCGTTGGCGGCGAAGCCGGACTGGAAGACGACGCACGCTTCGACGTTCTTGAACTGGGCGATGCGGCGTTCGAGCTGCATATGGAGGTCCATGGTGCCGGAGATGGTGCGGACGGCACCGGAACCGGCACCGTATTTGCGCATGGCGGCGATGGCGGCCTCGACAAGTTTGGGGTGGGTGGTGAGGCCGAGGTAGTTGTTGGAGGCGAGGTTGATGACATCCTTGCCGTCGAAACGGGATTCGGCGGCGCTGGGGCCTTCGAGGATGCGGAGGCGCTGGTAGGTGCCTGCGGTTTTCCAGTCTGCGAGCTGGTCGCCGAGATAGGAGAGGGGATTGGGACGCGAGGTGGGTTCCACGACTCGATCATACCGGACCGGCGGGAAGGAGGGGAGCGCGGCCGCGCAGGTAGAGTTCGGCCAGTTCGTCGAATTGGAAGGGCTGGATGAGTTGGACGCGGATTTCGAGGGAGCTGAAGCGTCGGATGTCGCGCTCCATTTCGGGGCCGGGGATGTCGGTGGCGGCGAGGTGGAGTTCCCCGGCGGCAACACGGAACGGGAGAATTTTCCATCGTTTGGCGATGGAGGCGGGGAGGGTGCGGGTGATGGGTCGCGAGATGGAGTCCGGTTCCGGGGGGCCGAGTTCGAGCTGGTGCTGGAGCGCGAGGGCGGTGTAGAGGTCGGATTCGGAAAGCATGCCCAGAAGCAGCAAATGCTCGCCCAAACGCCGGGATGGCGGTTTGGAGGCGAGCGCTGTTTCCAGTTGGGGGGCGGTGATCCATTGCGATCCGGTCAGGATTTCGCCCAACCGTTTTCGATCCGGCAAGAGGGCGTTCTTGTTGGGGTAATGGTGGTCGGTCTTGGCCCAGCGGAGGGTTTGGCCACGGATTTTGGAGTTGGAATAGGTCCAGATGGCCTTGGAGGTGGCAAAGCAATTGATCCAGTTGCCGGCGACGACGCGAAGGGGCACGGCGAGGGCGAATTTGAGGCCGTAGATCCGGTAGGAGCAGGTCATGCGGATGAGGGTGTGCATGGCTTGGAGACCGAGTCCGGTGGTGTAGGCGGGGGCGAAACCGGCGGACTCGCGGGCGAGGCCCCATTCCTGGTGGTGTGCGGTGGACCATGCGAGGGTGGTGGCGCCGTAGACGAAGACGATGTTGGTGAGGGGCGTGACGAGGTTGCCGACGATGCCTTTTCGGTCGCGCCAGAACCAATAGAGGTAGTCGACGGTGTCCTGGAGGCCGTGGAATTCCCACGACTGGAGGGTGATGCCGGTGACCCAGCGGGAGCGTTGGCGGATTGCGGTTTTGAAGTTGCGGGGGAAGAACTCGCGGGTGGCGATTGCGCGGCCGTGGCGGACCTGGACCGGGATGAACTTCTGCTTCATGCCGAAACGGTGGATGCGGAAGCCGTTTTCGTAGTCTTCGGTCAGGCAGGAGGGCTCG
>CAITMP010000824.1 GCA_903893525.1 uncultured Acidobacteriia bacterium
CGGGCCTTCCAGCTACATGCTGGAAGGCAGGCAGTACATGATCGTGGATGCGGGGGACTGCCTGTGCGCGTTCACCCTGGCGGGGAAGAAGTAATCGGGATCGAAGATCACGGGCAAACTGGAAAGGCTACCCCGTGGCAGACCCAATTCCAAGTAAACTAGGATTGTGTTCTCCGTCCGCAATCGACGAGTCCTCGCCGTAGCCGGTCTCGCGCTCGCCGCCCTGTCAGCTGGCGGATATTGGTATTTCGCCCGCAGCAACGCCCAGGCGCGCCGCCCGGTGTACCGCGCCGTTTTCACTCAAAATCCCCCCTACTACTCCGCAGCGACGGGCGGACCTGCCGAAGGGGTGACTGTTGATCTTTTCAACATCGCCGCCGCCCGCCAAGGGGTCAAGCTGGAATGGATTTACTCCATGGCCAAGCCCGAGGACGTCCTCCGCTCCCATCAGGGCGATTTCTACCCGATGGCGGCAATGACGCCCGAGCGCTACGCCATGCGGGACATGCACCTTTCCAGCGCATGGCTCCGGACGGAAACTTGGCTGGTCTGGCCCGGAAACGAATCCAATGAACTTCCAGACCTGAAGGGCAAGCGATTGGGCGTACCGACCGTGCTCGCCTACCGCCGCTTGGCCGAACTGCGCTTCCCCCAAGCGATCCCGGACGCAAAATCAGACCGTCCGGCCATAATGTCCGCCCTCTGCACGGGCGAGACCGTAGCTGCGCTGATGGAATCCCGATCCCTCGCATCTTTCCTGCTGGAGCGGCCCCCAGCCTGCAACGGCATCACTTTGCGGACGGAGCCGGTACCGGACACATACCAAGGCTTGGCCGTGCTCTCCCGGAGCGAGGATTCCGCGGTCATCGACGGGATTCGCGAGAGCCTCGGCGACATGGCGCGGGACGGCACGATCCAAGGCATCTACCGCAAGTGGGGATTCGGGTTCTCGCCCGAAACCAAGCTTGTGGACGAGCTCAACAACTCCCTGGACCGCCGACGCCAGCTCACGATCGCGGTGACCGTGCTAACCATCCTGCTCACAGCGCTGGCATTGATCGCGATCTTCCTCCGCCGCGCCTTGGTGCTGGCGGGCCGCGCAGCCGCCGCCAAGAGCCAGTTCCTCACCAACATGAGCCACGAAATCCGCACGCCGATGAACGGCATCGTGGGCATGTCGGAACTGTTGCGGACGTCCGGCAAGCTGCCGCCCGAACAGATCCAACTGGTGGACTCGATTCAATTGTGCAGCCGCCACCTCACCCAGATTCTCAATGACGTTCTGGACGTGAGTCGGCTGGAGGCGGGCCGACTGGTTTTGGAGCAGGTCGATTTCGCATCCGACGAGCCAGTCCGGACCGTTGTCGCCGCCATGCAACCCGATGCCCAGGCGAAAGGCCTCTCCATTTCGGTCAAAACCCCCGCCGCCAACACGCCGGACCAGATCCCGTCTCATTTCCGCGGCGATTCCGTTCGGCTGACCCAAGTGCTGATGAATCTGGTCGGCAATGCCGTGAAGTTCACCGAGCGCGGCTCCATCTCCATCCAAGTTTCCATCGCGGAGCGCGTGGGCGATTCAGTTCTGGTGCACTACGAGGTGGTCGATACCGGAGTTGGCATTCCCCTCGAGCAACAAAAGCGGCTCTTCAAGCCCTTCAGCCAGGGCGACGCATCCATGACCCGCAAGTTTGGCGGAACGGGCCTTGGAATCACCATTGCCAAACGCTTGGCGGAGCAGATGGGCGGGGCCATCGGCATCGAAAGCCAGCCTGGCAAAGGGACAAAGGCGTGGTTCACCGTCAAACTTATTGACCGGAGCGATGCTCATCCGGTGGCGATGGTCGTTCCGGCGCAACTGGCAAACGCCCAACCGGCGAACGCGAATGTTTCCCCAATCGACGCGCCGCCGCCAAACGCGCCTCCACCGAACGCCGAGAGCACCCACAAGTTGCGGATTCTGGTCGCCGAGGACAATCCGGTGAACCAGAAAGTGGCTGCGGCCCTGTTGGGACGTCTCGGCCACGAGGTGAAAATAGCGCCCAACGGGCAAGTAGCCGTGGACCTGTGGCGTGAAAGCGAATTCGATGCCATCCTGATGGACTGCCAAATGCCAGAACTCGACGGCTACGAGGCCACTCGGGAAATCCGCCGCTTGGAACAAGGTCTCAGGGTTGCCCCGATCTGGATCTGTGCCGTCACAGCACACGCCATGACCGAGGACCGGGGCAAGTGCTTGGCAGCCGGCATGGACGACTACATGCCCAAGCCCTACACCGTCAAGGATTTGCAAAAACGGCTGGAAGGCATCCGCGCGGGTGCCACCGTGGCAGCCTAAACCTTCTGACTTAGAAGCTTTTCCACCTCGATAAGGACCGTGGCGCACTCCCGTTGGATCTGGTCCAACCGGATCCGCCATAACTCGATGGACTCCGACGGAACCGCGAGCTCAAACTCCTTGCACCGAATTCCGGTTCGACTGGCGCCCAACTGGAGTAGCGACCCCTTCAGGCGATGCAACTCGCGGGCCAGTGTCTTGCCGTCCCCGGCTTCCAACCTGTCGTGGATTCGCTCCAAACTGAGACGGATCTGTTCGACAAAGCTCTCAAGAATGGAGACGCCGCAATCGCGGTCGTCCCGGTAAAGCTCTGCCAAGTCTTCCGGGAGTACCCAGTAGGGTCCTTGATCCATACACCGGATTTTAGCAACTCAACGCGACCAAACGTACTCAACCCCCCCCAAGACGCCACGCGAAGGCAACGCGACGGCAGGGATCTCCTGGTAGACAGTGCTGGTGATATTGGTCAAGCGCAGGAACGGTCGTAACTGCCCCCTGGCATAGGAAACGGACGCATCCCAGGCGGCATACGGATTACGGCCCAACCGGCCGACGGCACCAATGCGGGTACGGGCCACCAATCGGGGACCCACCGCTCCAACCCAATCCACAACAAAGGATTGGACCGGATAGTTGAATGCATACTTGCTCAACAACACGGTTCCGCCCGCATTCACCCCGTGCAGACCGGAGAACGCTGCCGAAACACGTTGTCCGGGCACTGGCTCATAAGTTCCAGAGACTTCCACCCCGGTAAAGTTGAGGCGGTCGAAGTTCGTGGCCGTGAACGGCACCGACGTGTTTGCGCGGACATAGTCGATAACGTCCTTGTCGCGACGCTGGAACACCGTCCCTGCGAGGCGGAAATTGCTTCGCACATGGGCATCAACTCCGCCTTCGAAGCTCAACGCCTTTTCGGGTTTCAAATCCGGATTGCCCTTGTTGCCGGGGTCCGAGTAATAGAGGTCGGTATAACTCGGCAGGCGGAAAGCCGAACTTGCGGAACCCCGGACCTTGACCTTGGCCGACAGCCACGCCGCGCCGCTTGCCGACGGGCTGGTCACCCTGCGGCCGGAACCGTAGATCTCCTCCCGCACACCAAGGGACATCGAAAACCTGCGCAATGCCCGGATATCGTAGAACACATAACCGCTGCCCCGTGTCCGGCTGCGTATCCCGAGGTTGGTGCTGGAGATGGACTCGTTCAACCCCTCCACGCCGTAACTCAAGACTGCGTGCCCTGGAAGTTTGTCATGCCGGCGGAGCGTACCCTGCCAGCTGTCCAGAAGGTGGCGGTTGGTGTAGATGGACGGCGAATAGCGGAACAGGACAAAGAGATCCGTATGGCGACGGTACGTGCCGCTGGCCTCCGTATTCGCTCCGAGCTCCTGGTGGATGGACCCGAACCACGTCTTGATCCGTTCCCAGGAGGGATAGTTGCCGTAGAATTGGTCGGCACCGTAGGGACGGTCGCTGTAACTGAGGAGGACGTGTCCAGCTCCGGGAGCCCATCGGTAGCCAGTTTTGGACGACAAGGCCAGATTGCGGTAATCCCGGTCCGGGGCAAAACC
>CAITMP010000825.1 GCA_903893525.1 uncultured Acidobacteriia bacterium
GGAGTCAACTTCCAGCGCGTACCCCTTAGTTGTAGAATCCGAATGGACGTAAAGGGCTTTGCCCCGCACTCCAGACCCATGTGATGGGTTTTTATAGACGATTTCAGCGCCGCAACCGCCGAGGCAATCGCTGGTGGCATCCAGCGCCGTGCGGAACGGAAGCGTGGTAATCGCGGTCGAGGTGTTCGCGGTGATGCGCTGGTACTGGCCCCGCGCAGTCCCGGCGACGATCAGGTAGTAATTCCCCGCCTCCGCGCCAGCCGCAAGCCCCGAGCCGCCGGACAGCCCGTTCACCCAGTCGGCATCGGTGAGCACGTTTCCGGCGATGGACGGCTTGGTCCGCATCGCCACCACGTCACCGGCGACAATGCCAAGCCCAGCCGGATCCGGTGTAACGGTCAGGGTATCCGACGTATTTGACGACACTGTAAAGTTCGCGACGGGTACCGCGGAATTATCCCATTTTCCGATGACGCTGACGATCCGCCCCGCCCAATGGTTCGCAGTCCACCCGGCCCCCGTGATCGTGAGCGCGTTGGTTCCGCTGCCGGTGAGCGCAGCGCCGAAGATTCCGGCATGGATTACCTGCTTGACCTTGGCGCGCAACATCGTATCATTGGCGTCCGGCATCCCCCAGGATGCCGCGTTGTACGCCGTCAGGGTGACGCTGGACGGTGTCCCGGAGCCGCCGGTCTGGTAGGTGAGCCTGCGCGGATCGATGCCCGCAAAGAGTGCCCAATGCCCGGTGGCGGAATCCCAAGTGGGAGTGGCCACCGTAGCCGTGTTGGCCGTGCCAGTCGCAATGTCGGCGCGCGCCAGCAGCGACGGCGCGGACATCTGGTTTGTGGTGGCGTCCCGTGCGCAGACCGCCAGCCAGTAACTGCCGGCCGCCAGCGATCCGCCCGAGGACGCCACGGACGCCTGTAGTCCGACCGTGGGCGGAGCCAACGCTGCGAACTGGTTCAAGGGCATCACCCCGCCCACCGCAAGCGCCACCAGCGCCGAGCCGTCGCGGGCGTGGCTGTAGTCGGGCTGCAGCAGGAATGTCAATTCCGTCGGGTCGAACATGGCGTCGCCGGACGGCGGCGCTACGGCGTTGGGGCACCACGGACGAGGCGGACGCTGCTTCGGGTCCTTCTGGAGTGGCTGGTTACCGCCCGGCTGCGACTGGCCGTAGGTGTCGACGTACCAGGCGTCGTAGTGGGTTTAGGGTCTCTGTGAGTTTTCGTACTCGATGCGGGCGTTGTGCTCGCGGATGGATTCCTGCTCGACGATGGCGGCCGCGTCCGCCGCCCACACCGGCCACCGGGACTGGTCGGGACCGAACAGCGACGCACCGCAAGCGCCGTGGATCAGCTTGCCCCGCATGAAGATTTCGACTATCCGGCGCGCCTCAGGGCCGATGTACGACACCGGGCACTCCGGTATTTCGACGCCTGGGACGTCGAACATGCCGTCGCCGTGCTCGTGGCTGGGATACCACCGGTAGTCGGTTCGGTGGATCGCCACGAATCCGGTCTGGCCCGGATAGGCGCGCTTGCAGTTCCGCGCTAGGTAGTGGCCGGCACGTCTGCACCGCCCGCACCGGAACCGCTCGTCAGCCCATCCGCCGGTACGGGCGAAGTGGAAGGCTGCGCGGATTCCCCCGCGATTTTCTTCGTTGCGTTCGCCTCGTCCTGGATGGCGTCCAGGATTTCCCTGTAGAGCTCGCGCGGCCCGGCGTTCAGGATCAATTCAGCCGTCGCCGCTTTCCCGTCGATGGTGAGACCTTCGCAGGATACGAAGCCCTGCCGGAACCAAGCCGGGTTGATGTCGCCCCGCAGAATCATGCCTTGGCGCTCGCCGATTTCCAGCAGGCGTTTCAGGCTTTCGGCCTCGCCCATCGCCTTGGCATCCTCCACATCCTCATGGATCTGCGCCAGCTTCTCCATGGCCGGGGCCAGCGACCGCTGTAAAGCGATACTGACCCCCTCGGTCATCTTGCGGAGCGTTACTTTGACGCCCGGGCACTCTTTCGAGTCGATTGTGTAGGTGCTGCTGTAGTCCAATGTGGTGCTGCTGTAGTCCATGGTTTCTCCTTTGCCTGCTGGGCTGGCTTACGTGATGACGAGCCCGATTGTGTCGGTTGCGGTGATGGACGACGCCGAGCCCATGGACGCGCCGAAGTCGGCCACGAAGCGCCGCTCGTTGCCGCCGATTTTGGGCGTTTCGAGTTGCACGCCCTTGACCGTGAAGGTCCAGATGTTCCCCGCGATGACGCCCAAAACCAGGGTGATGTTGATGGGGTTTTTCAGTAGTGCCTTGGTTTTCAGGTTCGTGGTCCCCGCCGCGTCCGAGTCAAACAGCGTGAACGCCAGCGAAACGGAGCGAAGGCCTCCTTCCGGCACATCGCCGTAATACGACCCGAACTGGTCCCGGTTGATTCCGTTGCCAGTGGCGATCTTCAGCGTGGCGCTCTTGATGTTCGCCATCGTGTTGCCGTCGAACGTCGCCGCCCCAGTGAAGCCGACCACAGGCAGACCGTTTGTCACCGGGCTCCCGGGCTCGGAGGGGAAGGTGGACAAGCCACATTTACCGGCGGTGTCGAGGCTCGAAAACGTCACGCTGTCGGGAACCCAAAGGCACTCGCCGGAGAACGCCGCCGTGGCAATTTTCTGATTGAGCTGGAATGTTGCCTCGGTTACGATGCTTCCCGCCATGGCGCGCTGTTCCAGCGTGGATGGCGTGCGGAAACTCCAGCCAGCGAACGACTTGAAGGCGTCCGTCATGGCATAGGTGACGCTGATACCGGCTGAAATCGACCCAGTCCCGCCAAATAGGGCCTGGAGGATCGGGTCGCAGTCGGGCACGACGCCCGGGGAGCCGTTCCCGGCCAAATCCATGGTTGCGTTCCACGTGGCGGTTCGCCGCAGCGGAATTCCTGCCGTCCGGTCCCTGGTCCCCGTCTTATCGTTGCGCATCCCCATTTCCACGTTCGGGGAGATGGTCAGTTCCGTATGGCGGCAGGCATTGGAGCCCGCCACTGTGGCAGTGCCGCTGGAGTTCGGGATCACCCCGTAGGAGGATTCCGCCTGTAGGTACAGCCGCTCGTTTCTTGCTTGTCCGAATGCCATTATTCAGCCTCCTGAAGGGATTCGCGGTACCGGTGGAATGCCACAGCCGCCGCCAGAAACTTCGCCCTGGTTTCATCCGGCGCGTTCTGCCGTGTTACCGGCATGGCGTAGAGCTTGAGTTCGTCGGCGGTGAAGCCGATAGCCCCGAAGTCCTCCGTGGGAATAATCGCGCCGTTGCCCTTGGCGACGTTGGCGGCCATGCCGTCTGCCAGTTCGATTGACTGGCCGAAGCGGTCCAGCCTTGCGATATCGCCGATCTCGCATTCGAGACCGACGAAAACGTATTGGTTCATATTTACCTTTCTAAATTGCGCCGTAGATTCTGGCGATGGTCAGCACCCACATTCGAACAGAGGCCCAGAACGATTTTGGCTGGGTGAGCGCGTCAGCCTCGCGGGTCACGTCCTCCGCGATCTTTTCCACATGCCCGGTCATCTTTGGGGATTCGTCGGCGACAACCTTGGCTGTCCGCGCCGCCTGCCCCATCGTGACCTTGGTGGCTCCGAGGACACCCATGGTCTCCGCTACGAGGCCTTGGTATTCGTGGTCCGCACGGATCTCGTCGGGTAGCCCCGTGTAGCGGGCTTCCAGCGCGGCGGTGGAGCGTGCCACCATGCCGAGCGACTCGTTCGCGGTTGTCAGTTGCCTGTCGGCGTCCGTGCGTGCGTGGCCGGTCTGCGCCGCCAGTTCCGATGCCGTCGATCGGACGATTTCCAGAGCCTCCCCGGTCCGGGCGTCCACCCGGCTGGACAGGATCCTGATATCGCCGCGCGCGCCGGACACCTGCGCCACGAGGTCGGCACGGACGGCGTCAATTTCGGCTTTCGCGTCCTTCTGGACCAGTGCGGCACGCTGGTCGATCATGGACGGAAGAGAGCGTTCACAACCCGGACCGCGCGGATGCCATCGA
>CAITMP010000826.1 GCA_903893525.1 uncultured Acidobacteriia bacterium
ACGGTGACCGCGTCCGGCTTTGTTTTGCGGAAATCGGTTTGGAGGTTCCAAACGCGCAGGGTGTCGGGCCGGAGTCCGGTCATCAGGCTGGCGCGAGACGGATTGCAGACGGCCTGCTGGCAGTAGGCATGGGTGAAAACGGTGCCGCCACGGCCGAGGGCGTCGATCCTGGGGCTGTGGACGTGGGATGCGCCGTAAATTCCGAGCTCGGGCCGGAGGTCGTCCACGGCGATGAAGAGGACGTTGGGTGGCCTTTTGGCCGGTGCGGCACCTGCCAGTACCCCGAGGCCGAGCGTTTGCAGAAACGCCGCACGGGTCATCATTTGGACACCTCCATTCGTTCAGGGTAGCGGATCGGGCTTGTAACCTGCGGTATTCTGTGGGACGTGCAGCACCGCCAGCCAAATGCGACCCCGGTCGCACACCCGCAGACCCTCCAATGGATTCAGGTGTGCCGTGGAATCGCAGCACTTCTCGTTGTTGCGGTGCATGCCCAGATGGTCTCCGACGATGCTCCGCTCCTGTTTTCTTTTGGCAACACGGGCGTCGATTTTTTCTTTGTGCTCAGTGGTTTCATCCTCTACTACACGTACAATTCAAGCTTCGACAGGCCCGACCGCTTGGTGCCGTACCTGAAAAAGCGGTTTCGACGGATCTACCCGGTCTACTGGGCTGTGATGTTGTTTGTGCTGCCGACCCTTCTCTGGATGCCGACGTTGAGCAAGGCCCATAAGCAGGCACCGGGTTTCATTCTGGCGTCGCTACTGTTGTTGCCGCAAAGGAACGTCCCGGTTCTTGGCGTTTCTTGGAGCCTCTCCTACGAAGTCATCTTTTACCTGGTATTCGGCATCTGTCTCTGGCGTCGATCTGCCGGCTTGGCCGCCATGGCAGTGTGGGCCGGACTCGTGGTGGCCGGAATTTTCGTACCGCACCTCTACCACGGGTGGTTCCTGGTGTCTTGGCTGGCCCGACCTCGAAGTTTGGAGCTATTTTTTGGGGTTGCGGTTGGATTTCTCGTGCTGCGATGCCCGCCTCTGTACCCGCGAATGATTCTCGCGATGGGTGCATTCGCTTTCGCATGGCTTGGCGTCATGTCGTCGTACGTTTGGGGAAGACCAGTAGGCGTAATGTGCTTGGCGTTCGGGGCTGCTTCGGCCATGGTGATCTACGGGTGTGCCACCGGTGAACTTTCTGGTCGGCTGGGGCGGGCTCCCCGTTGGATGCTCCTCCTGGGGGAGGCGTCCTATTCGATTTACCTCACCCACTATTCGGTGATCGCACTGCAAACGCGAGTCCTGAAACACATTGCACCGCTACCTGCCTACTTGTTCGCGTTTGTTTTCGCCGTCGCGGTTGGCGTCCTATTCCACGTTCAGCTGGAGCGCCGTATTCTCCGCCGCCGACCCTCCGGTACAGCTAGTTGACGCCGCCGCCGATCCAATAGCCGGGGCGGGTTTTGCAGACCAGACTGGACCGGTCGATACCCACCTCGATGGTGTGGTAACCGCCGTCATTGCCGTTGGAAGGCTTGTAGCTGATCATGTAGTGGCTGTGGATCTCGGTTCCGATCCTCTGGACCGCCTCCTCCAAGCCCTTCTGGCGAATGAAAAAGAACTCGTGGCCCCCGCTGGAACGGGCAAACTGGGTCGCGGGATCCTTAATGAAAATCCCCTTGGCGTCGGTGTAGATTTCCTTCAGCAGCGGAATGAACTGGGCTCGGTTGTTCATGCCGTATTGCTGTTCCATCGTGGTCGGGGTGTTGGGAACACCCAGCGGATTGTTCATCACGGTGGGGTCGCGGGGGGTGGGGCGCGAATCGGGCCGCTTTTCGGTCAGGCGCACCATCATCTGGCTGATATCTACTGTGTAGACCAGCGTGTTGGTCAGGTTGACGTCAATCAAGGCTTCCTTGAGGCGCGTCTCGCTGCCCTCGTCGCGGGTTTCGGACACGATGAGGACCACCTTGCGGTTGTTCTTGGCGCGCTTCTTCAGCATATAGACGCCCCGGTCCACCGCATCGATCATGCGGTTGCCGGAACTGCCCGGGGTAATTCGGTTGATTGCCACTTTGATCTTGTCCGGATCGTTGGTGAAATCCTGCATGGTCATGATCCGGCCGTCGAACTTGATTACGGCAGCCTCGCCCTGCGCGCCGATGATGGTTTGTACGAGCGATCCCAGATGCTTGATCTGGGGGAGAATGGATTCGACGCGGGCCGAGCACTGGATCGCAATCACCAGCGAAATCGGCTCGTAAGTGATGTCCACCTGGATGTTCTGCTCCTTGCCGTTGTCCCACAAATGGAACTGGTTGGGCTGGAGGCCGTCGACAATATTGCCCTCCTTGTCGGTGACCAAAACCGGCGCGACGATGTTGGTGACGCTGGTCTTGATGATCGGCGTATCCATTTCAATCGCCTGGTCCGATTTGGGCGTGCCGGGAATCTGGGCCGAAACCGCAAGGACTGACATCGCGGCGGACAAAACAAAGCCAACAAATTTCATTCGGGGCGTTTCTCCTGAGGCACGGTACTTTCGAAAACAGCTAGTGGCCGGTGCGTCCGTTGATCAAGTCCAGCACGTGCGGGACCAATTCTAAAATAGCATCGAGCGATTCCACCGCACCCTTGGGCGAGCCCGGCAGATTCACGATCAGGCAGCCTTGCCGCGTGCCCGCGATGGCGCGCGAAAGGGCGGCCAAGGGGGTCTTGGTGCGTCCCACGGCCCGCATTGTTTCGCCGAAGCCGGGAATTTCGCGCTCGATGGCATCCCGTGTGGCCTCCGGCGTCACGTCGCGCGGCGCGATTCCGGTGCCGCCGGTGGTGAAGATCGCCTGCGCCGGACCGGC
This sequence comes from uncultured Acidobacteriia bacterium, assembly GCA_903893525.1. GTDB lineage: Bacteria > Acidobacteriota > Terriglobia > Bryobacterales > Bryobacteraceae > BOG-234. Next base: position 2,849 of record CAITMP010000826.1, read on the forward strand.
GTCCGCCAGTTCACGAAGCTTGTCGGCGATGACCGCCCGCTCATCGGGAACCACCAACAGGGCCAAAACTTCGAAGCCTTTCGCTTCCAGAGTGGTAACTACCGCAGGGCCAGACTTGTCGATGCGCGTCCCTTCAAACGTACTGTCACTGACGGTGATGACCGTTGCACGGCAAGGAGTGCTCATCGACGGAAATCCCCGCTCTTGCCGCCGGTCTTTTCCAATAGATAAATGTCCTGGATCTCGATCCGCTTGTCCAGAGCCTTGGTCATGTCATAGACGGTGAGCGCCGCCACCGAGGCCGCCGTCAGCGCCTCCATTTCGACGCCGGTCGGCGCGGTGGTGATGGCCAGGGTTGTGATCCGGATGCCGCCGTCTTCGATCACGAAATCCACGTCGACACGGGAAAGCGGCAGCGAGTGGCACATCGGAATCAGTTGGGCCGTCTGTTTGGCCGCAAGAATGCCAGCTACGCGCGCGACGCCGAGGGGATCGCCCTTGGGATTCTTCGGCAGCGCGTCCAGGACCTCGCGCGACATTTTCACGAAAGCGTGGGCTCGGGCGGTGCGCCGGGTTTCGGATTTGGCCGAAACGTCGACCATGCGCGCCTCTCCGGCGTCATTGTAATGGGAAAGTTGGCTCATCGAAGCAGTACGGGAATAGTGTCCCCCTCCAAGTATTCCGCGCGGTCGGGGTCGGCCACTAGGTAGGCGTTGGCGCGGCAGAGGGATGCCACGTCGCCCGACCCCTGCCAGTCCACAGGTGTGACCATCGTGCCACGCACTTGGGCGGGCAGGACGCGGGTCAGGCCGGTCTTGTGGCGGAATGGTTTCGTTAGCCGAGCCAGAGTGAGGGGCAATTGCGGATCCGCCACGCCTCCCAGCATTTCCAGTGCGGCGCGGGCGAAGAGTTCGAACGTCACCATGGTGGAAACCGGATTGCCTGGGAGCCCAAAGAAGAACGTGCCACCGGCACGACCGAAAACGAGCGGCTGTCCGGGTTGAACGGCGACCCGGTCGAAGAAAAATTCCGCACCGGCGGCGGCGAGCGCGTGCTCGACGACGTCGTATTTTCCGGCCGAAACCCCGCCCGAGAGCAGCAGCAGATCGCTTTGCAAACCTTGTTCGATCAGGAGTTGCGTCGCTTCCAGTGTGTCGCGCGCGATGGGCAGCACCGCCGGATCGCCGCCCGCGCGGATGACTTGTGCCGCGAGGGACCAGGCATTGGAATTCCGGATTTGGTGGTCCACGGGCGTTTCCTGAATATCGACAATTTCGTCGCCTGTAGTGATGATGGCCACGCGCGGTCGCTTGAATACCGGAACCTCGGCGTACCCGGTAGTGGCGAGCCAGGAAACATGGGCGAAATCCAGGCGGGTGCCCGCTTTCAACACTACCTCGCCGCGGCGGGCTTCACAACCCCGGGACGCTATGTGGGTTCCGGGCGCGAGCTGTTTCTCCGTGGAAACGCGGCCGTCGGATATTCGAACGCAGTGCTCCACCATGACGACGCAGTCGGCACCGGCTGGAACCGGGGCTCCGGTCATGATCTCAACCGCCTCGCCGACGCCGACCAGCCCCGGATATACCTCACCGGCGCGGACTTCGCCGGCCACTTTCAGACTTCCGGGCAGGTCGGCGGATCTTACGGCAAAGCCATCGCGGACGGAGCGGTCGAACGGGGGATAATCCCGGTCTGCCGGTGCATCCGTTGCCAACACGCGTCCCGCTACGAGGGACAGTGGGACCAGTTCGATGCCGGGTGGCAAGGCGCATGCCCTGACCTGCCGCAGTACGGTGGATCGGGCATCAAGAAAAGATAGGGCGGCCACGCATTCCAGTGTATCCGGGGGGTGCGCGGGAAATGTTTGTGCAACTACCGCGTAGGTGGAACCGCGTAGGTGCTGCCCGGCTTCCATGCCGGGCGTCCATCCGCATTGGCCACGCTTTCCGCCATTGCACTGAAGAAACGGTGGAATTTCACCGCCGCATCGAAATCCACAGGCTGTTGCAGATCGTCCTGCGGTTTGTGGTATCGGTCGCGATACCAGGCCCTGTAGATGGCCTCTTCCTTGGACCCTTTTTCATAGCCAAAGATGAAGGCGATGCCGGGTACG
>CAITMP010000827.1 GCA_903893525.1 uncultured Acidobacteriia bacterium
CGCCCTGGTATTGGGGCTGGGCGGCGGCGGTGGCGGCGAAGGCCAGGAGTGCCAGCGGTTTCATGGGTTCCATCATATCCGGGTGGGTGGGACGGGAAAGTGATGGATACTATTTGTAGGGCCTTATGTCAGTCGAGCAAGCCATATTGGACGTAGTCCGCGAACTCCCCTTCGAGGGTCAGCAGGAAATCCTTTCCCATGCCGTTCGCCTCAAGGACGGGCTGCGCCTTCCGACGCCTTTCCAGAGCATCAAAGGCCTTTGGGCGGACTCGGGGCTGTTGTTCTCAGCAGAGGAGATCGATGCTGTCCAACGCGAGATGTGGAAGGGCTTCCCTCGGGAAGATATCTGATGCCGTTTTCAGGTGCAGATGCCAAGCGTTGCCGTTGATACTCACGCCATAATCTGGTACCTCACCCGCGATCCCCGGCTGTCGCGGAGGGCCGAGTCCACGTTGGACCACGCGACACTGGAAGGCTGCCTGATCCATGTGCCATCGATCTGTTTGGTGGAAATGACGTATCTGGTTGAAAAAGGCCGACTCTTGCCAGCTTTGCGGGAGCGTTTGGTCGGAGCGTTGGACGACCCTTCGAAGCCATGTCGCCTTGCGCCCTTGGACCGCCGGGTGGCCGACGCACTCGAATTCGTTAGCCGGACCGAAGTGCCGGATCTTCCGGATCGCGTGGTCTGCGCCACGGCCTTGGGATTGAATGTCCCGTTGGTCAGTCGGGACGGGAAGATCCGCGCGTCCCGGGTGCGGACTATTTGGTAGGTCAATCCGGCCAAGCCCCAGCAGGCGTCCGCAGCGCACCACCAAGGGCTCCTGCACGCCGCACGCCACGCAATTGTACAATCCCCCCATGGAATTCCAGTTCACAAGTTGGGCCGACATCCCGCTCGAACAGATGAGCGATGTCATTTCGCGGAAGCTCGTTTCGGGCGAAAAGGGGATGGTGGCGCAGGTCTTCATCAAGAAGGACGGCGTTGTGCCGCTCCACAACCATGAGAGCGAGCAGATCACCTACATCATGGAGGGCGCGCTCAAGTTCGAGCTCCATTTTGACTCCGGGGTCAAGGAAGTAACCGTACATGCGGGCGAGGTGCTGGTGATCCCGTCCTGGGTGCCGCATCGGGCTGTCGCCGTGGAGGACTGCCTCGATCTCGATATTTTTGCCCCGATCCGGCACGATTGGCTGCAAAAGACCGACGGCTACTTGCGTCGGGGCGAGACGGAGAGCACGGATTCCGCAACCGCATAGGTTGGGATACCAAGCCGGGTCGTAAACTGGAAGAATGGCCAGAGGCGTGCGCAGGCTCGGATGAGGAGGACTTCAGTGCAGTCCGATTCCCGTCTGATGCCGGAGTGGAACTACCGCCCGGTCAAAGGCTTCCACGATGAGATGCTTGAGGCGGACGGCACCCGTCGTCCGCACTGGGCAGGCCTGGTGGACGCCCTCAACCGGATGGCTCCGGAAGGCTTGGACGAGCGCTGGCAGGAAGGGCGCCGACTCATCCGGGACAACGGCGTCACCTACAACGTCTACGGGGACCCGCGAAGCACGGAGCGCCCGTGGCCGCTCGATCCGGTTCCCTACCTGATCGACACCGCCGAGTGGACAGCCATCGAGGCGGCGATTGTGCAGCGTGCGACGCTGCTGAACACCATCCTGGGGGATCTTTATGGCTCGCAGCGGATCTTGCGCGAGCGCCGAATTCCTCCGGCGCTGATCTTCGAACATCCCAATTATTTCCGGGCTTGCCGCAATCTGCCGGTACCGAACGGCACGTGGCTCCACAACTACGCGGTGGATATCGCGCGGTCGCCAAACGGCAACTGGTGGGTACTGGCTGATCGGACTCAGGCACCGTCTGGGGCGGGCTATGCGCTCGAGAACCGGTTGGTTTCGCTCCGGGTGTTGCCGGAGGTGTTCGGATCTGAGAATGTACGCCGGTTGGCATCGTTCTTCCAGGCCTACCGGACATCGATGCGCGCGCTTGCTCCCCGCGTGGAAAATCCCCGCGTAGTGCTGCTGACGCCGGGTCCCTACAACGAAACGTATTTCGAGCACGCGTTTTTGGCCCGGTATTTGGGTTACACGCTGGTGGAAGGCGGGGATTTGACGGTCCGCAACAACCGCGTGTATTTGAAAACGCTGGGTGGGTTGTTGCCTGTGGATGTGATTGTGCGGCGGCAGGACGACGTTTGGTGCGATCCGTTGGCGTTGCGTCCGGATTCGATGCTGGGGGTCCCGGGCTTGGTGGAAGCGGCGTGGGCTGGCAATGTTGCGATCGCGAATGCTTTGGGGAGCGGGGTGCTCGAATCGGCGGCGTACTCGGCGTTCCTCCCGGCTCTTTCACGGCACATCCTTGGCGAAGACCTGAAGATGCCCAACATCGCCACTTGGTGGTGCGGCGATCCGGGCCCGCGGAAGTGGGTGGTCGACCACCTTTCGAATCTGGTGATCAAGCCGGCGTCGAGGGCGTTGCAGTTCGAGCCCGTGTTCGGTGCCTCGCTCTCGACGGCGGAGCGCAAGGCGTTGCTCGAAAAGATCGAGGCCAATCCGGGTGCCTACGTGGCGCAGGAGCAAGTGTCGCTTTCGATGACGCCGGTGGCGATCTTCCCAACCGAGGAATCGGCGGAAAGCCGCTTGGATGCCCGCCATTTGGTGCTTCGGGTGTTTGCGGTGGCGACGAACGGGTCCTACATGGTGATGCCGGGCGGGTTGAGCCGGATCACATCGTCCATCGACAGCCTTGTGGTTTCGATGCAGCATGGCGGCGGCAGCAAGGACACTTGGGTGCTGGCGAATGCACCGGAGCCGGCGTTCAGCCTGCTGCGGACATCGTCGGCACCGCTGCCGGTGAGCCGGGCCACCTTCGATCTTCCGAGCCGGGTGGCGGACAACCTGTTCTGGCTGGGACGGTACCTGGAGCGTCTGGAGATGGCGGTGCGCACGGCGCGCGCGGTTCCTCCGAGGCTCTACCATGACCCGGACCCGGCAGGGCTGGGGGCAATTTCGGTATCGTGGCGCGTGCTCGCCGGTGGCGGCTGGCTTCGCACTGAGGATGGCCGGGTGCTGGCGGACGCAGAGTTTTCCCGCGTGAAGCCGGGCGAACGGGCCGAACTATTGGAGCGCGAGGTGCTGGACCTGCTGTGCGGCGAGGAGTCTCGGTTCGGCCTGAGGGCTGCCATGAAGGACATCCAGCATCTGGCATGGTTGCTGCGGGACGTGATCTCGGCCGATTCCTGGCGGGTGCTGAAGCAACTGGAACAGCAGTTTCTGGCGACTCCGCCGGAGGGTCCGCTGCTGGTGAGCTGGGCGCAGAACCTGCTCAACCATACGGTAATTTCACTATCGGCGTTCAGCGGCCTGATTTCGGAGAATATGACGCGCGGGAATGGGTGGCGCTTCCTCGACATGGGTCGCCGGTTGGAGCGGGCACACCAAACGCTGCAACTGGTCCGGAACGGGCTGGGTTTCGAGCCCGCGACCAACGAACACGCCATGGCAGCGGTTTTGGAGGTGGCCGACAGCACCCTGACGTACCGGTCGCGCTATTTGAATTCCATGCAGGCGGATTTGGTGTTGGATTTGCTGCTGTTGGACGAGGGGAATCCCCGGTCGGCGGCCTTCCAATTGGCGCGGTTGAGGGAACACGTTGCGGATCTGCCTGAAAGCCGCCCGAGCACAGGCAACGCCCGCGAAGTGCGGCTGACGCTGGGGATGCTGGCGGCGGTGCAGACTTCGGAGGCGCATGAACTGGCCAAGGCCAACGACGAAGGGCATTTGAGTTTGCTGGATACGCTCACCGCCAAGTTGATTGCGGACTTGCTGATGCTGTCGGAGACCGTGACCCGGGTTTACTTCACGCATGCGATCGCATCGAGACAGTTGGCGTCCCGGTGAGGTTTTTCGTATGAAGATGTCCGCGCAGCACGTCACCACCTATCTGTACAGCGAGCCGGTTTCGATCTGCCATACGGAAGTGCACCTTTCCCCGCGCAACGTGCCGGGGCAGAAGTTGCTCTCGTTCGAGCTGGAGATTCGGCCCGAGCCGGACTTTCTGCATTCGCGGACGGACTATTTCGGGAACTCGACAACCTACTTCGCCATCCACGAGCCCCACCAAACGCTGACGGTGGAGGCTATGAGCGAGTTGGAGATCGAAATCGAGGAACCGCCTTGTCCGGAGCTGACGCCCGCTTGGGAGAGCGTGCGGGATCATGTTCGTGATGCGGTGGACGCGGAATGCTTTTTGGCGTCGGAATTCCTGTACCGGTCGCCGTTGATCGCGCATGGTTGCGGTACGGCGGCGGGGGCGAGCCGGGACTTCGCGGAGTATGCGAGGGGGTCGTTCGGGAAGGACCGTCCGGTGCAGGAGGCGGCGTTCGATTTGTGCCGGCGGATCTTCAAGGATTTCAAGTATGACCCCCGGGCGACCACGATTTCGACACCGGTTGCGGAAGTTTTGAAACTGCGCGCGGGTGTCTGCCAAGATTTCGCACACGTGATGATCGCTTGCTTGCGAAGTATCGGGTTACCGGCCCGGTACGTGAGCGGGTATCTGAAGAGCGGGGAGAATACGCGCGGTGCCGAAGCGTCGCACGCGTGGTGTTCGGTGTTTTGCCCAGGTTTCGGATGGCTGGATTTCGACCCGACGAACGACACGATTCCGCACGGTGAGCACGTAACGTTGGCGTTTGGGCGGGATTATTCCGACGTGACGCCGGTAAAGGGCGTGGCGCTTGGCGGCGGTGAGCAGATCATCAATGTGAGTGTGGGGGTTGGGGAACCGGGGAAGGCGCGGCGGAGTCCGCTGCCGAGACCTTCAGCCGATCTGTCTTGACAGGATTCAAACAAGTGTTTTAATCTTGTGTTTTAGTGGCCACGCATTCTGAAGACGCCGCTCGGACCCGCTTGGTTGAGGCGGCGGGCGAGATATTTTCCGAGCAGGGGTACGAGTCGGCGACGATCCGGGAGATCTGCACGCGCGCGGGTGCCAACGTTGCCGCGGTGAACTATCATTTCCGGGACAAACTGGGGCTGTATTCCGCAGTCATACGGTCACTGGTTCCCAATTCGGAGATGCCGAATTCCGATTTCGGGAATCCCGAGGAGGCTTTGCGTGCCTTCATTTCCGCCATGCTGTCCAAACTGGTTTTGGACGACCAGGGGCGGCAGTGGCACTTGCGGATCATGGTCCACGAATTGGCGCGGCCCAGCGAGGGTTTGCCTGTCATCGTCGAGGAGCTGATTGGCCCCCGGTACAGCCTGCTGCGCTCGATCATTTCGGCAATCGTCGGACTCCCTCCAGAAGACGACACCGTGCGGCTTTCCGCGCACAGCATCATCGGCCAGATTGCCCACTACATCCACGGGCGTCCCGTTCTGGGGCATGTTTGGCCGGATATGCGTTTCACGCCGGAGCAAGTGGTCCAAATCGCAGACCACATTTCAGAATTTTCGCTGGCAGGTCTGAGAAACATTGCAGGTGCAATCAAAAAATGAGTGACTCCAAACCATCGCGTCCGAACCCCCTCCGCGTCCTGATTCCCCTGCTGCTGGTGGGCGGCATTGGTTTCGGCGTGTGGAAGAACTTCATCCAACAGCCGGCGGTGCCCGGAAACATTATCCAATTGACCGGGCGTGTGGAGGGCGACGATTCGTCCATCTCCCCGAAGGTGGCGGGCCGGATTGTGGATATCCGTTTCCGCGAAGGCGACCAAGTCAAGGCCGGCGATATCGTGGCCACGCTGGACGACACCCAGCTCCGTTCGCGGGTGGACCAGGCACGGGCGGCTGTGGTGGAGGCCGATGCGCGGGTGCGGCTATCGCAGCAGCAGACAGCGATTTTCCAAGACCAGCTGCAGCAGTCCGAATTGCAGACGGGCCAATCGCGGCTGGATTCCGACGCGCGCGTCCGGCAGGCCGAGTCCGAGGTTTCGGCGGCGGAATCATTGCTGGCCCAACAGGAAGCCACGATGAAGTTGGCGGCGTACGACCGCGACGTCTACACGCGATTGGCCAAGGAGGGCGCGGTTTCGGAACGCCAGGGCAAGCAGGCGCAATCGACTGCAGACAGCCAACAGGCAGCCGTGGATGCGGCCCGGAAGCGGGTGGAATCGGCCCGTCAGGCACTGAGCCTGGCACGGACGACGACGACGAACGCCGATATCCGCAGTTCACAATCGGCTGCGGTGCGCAAGCAGATTGCCCAGCAGCAGGCGCAAATCGCCACCTATTCCGCTGATGTGGTGCGGTTGCGGGCGCAGCAGGCCGAGGCTGAGGCCAATTTGAAGGATCTAGTGGTGCTGGCTCCCTTCGACGGTACCGTGGTCACGCGGAGCGCCGAACCGGGAGAAGTTGTCCAGGCGGGTACCTCGATCATCACGCTGTTGGATTTGAACCGCGTGTATTTGCGCGGTTTCGTGCCCGAGGGGGAGGTGGGCAAGGTGAAGTTGGGACAGGTGGGCCGCGTGTTCCTCGATTCGGACGTGAAGAAGCCTTTGGAGGCCGTGGTTACGCGCATCGATCCGCAGGCCACGTTTACACCGGAGAATACCTACTTTCGGGACGAGCGTGTGAAGCAGGTGGTCGGGGTGAAGCTGCAAATGAAGACGGGGATTGGTTTCGCCAAGCCGGGGATGCCGGCGGATGCGGAAATTTTGGTGTCGGGGGGTGTGTGGCCGCCGGTCACTCCCCGCAAATGACGCCGTCGCGATCTGGACGGGCGTCGGCAGCCGCCATTTCGGTCGTTGGGCTGAAGAAACGCTACGGGGCTGTCGAAGCGGTGCGGGGCATCGATTTCGAGGTTCCGAAGGGCGAGATCTTCGGGCTGATCGGGCCGGACGGGGCGGGGAAGACCACCACTTTCCAGATTTTGGCGGGCGTGATGGAGTCCACATCCGGCAAAGTGGAGATCTTCGGGGAAGCTGCGCGGGACGCCCGCGAGCATACCGGGTATCTCACGCAGGCCTTCAGCCTGTACCCGGATTTGACGGTCGCGGAGAACATCCAGTACATCGGCGACCTGCGGCGTGTTCCACAGAAGGACATCGACGAGCGCGGGTACAAGTACCTCTCGATGTTCGACATGGACAGGTTCACGGACCGGCTTGCCGGACGGCTGAGCGGCGGCATGAAGCAGAAGCTGGCGCTGGCGTGCGCCTTGGTGGCCCAGCCGCAAGTGCTGCTGCTGGACGAGCCGACCACGGGCGTGGATCCGGTGTCGCGCCGTGAGTTTTGGGACACGCTGGCGCATTTGGCGGACGGCGGGTTGACGATCATGGTCGCGACGCCCTACTTGGACGAGGCCGAGCGTTGCCATCGCGTGGCGCTGATGCACTTGGGCGAGATACGCGAGACCGGGACGCCCGCCGAACTCAGGGCCGGGCTGGGTGCCAAGCGGCTCGAAATCCATACGGGCAATCTTGCACGGGCGGAGGAAATTCTCTCGCTCGAATCGGAGCAACACAACGAAATTCTGGATGTGCAGCGTTTCGGAGACCGGCTGGACGTAATTGCGCCGGATCCAGTGCGTGGCAAGGCCATCGTTGAGGAGAAGCTCCGAGCGGCGGGGCTCAGTTGCGACGTTTTCCGCATCGATCAGCCGACCTTGGAGAACACTTTTGTGGCGACCTTGCGCGCCATCGGGCAGGATGTCCACGCGAAGCCCTATCCCGGGGTGCATCCGCACCAGGATCTGCGCGGACAGGTTGCTATCGGGGCCACGAACCTAACAAAGCATTTCGGATCCTTTACCGCGGTGAAGGACGTGAACATCACCGTCAAGTACGGGGAAATTTACGGGCTCCTAGGTGCGAACGGAGCGGGCAAGACGACCACGATCAAGATGCTCTGCGGGTTGCTGGGGCCGTCGTCGGGCGGGATGGAGCTCGCCGGGGAGTCCGGGAGTCTCAGGTCGCGGGCGGTTCGCGAGCGCATCGGCTACATGTCGCAGAAGTTTTCGCTCTACGACGACCTTTCGATCGACCAGAATTTGGACTTCTTCGGCGGCGTGTACGGGGTTCCGAAGGAGGAACTGGCCGAGAAGAAGAAGTGGGTGATGGACTTTTCGGGCCTTACGGGCAAGGAGGACGTTGTTACCGGCAGTCTGCCGGGTGGCTGGAAGCAACGGGTGGCTTTCGGCGCGTCCATCATGCACGAACCCAGCGTTCTGTTTCTGGATGAGCCGACTTCGGGCGTGGATCCGCTGGCGCGAAGGGCGTTCTGGCGCATGATCAACCAGTTGGCGGACCGGGGGACGGCAATCCTCGTTACCACCCACTACTTGGAGGAGGCCGAACAGTGCAACCGGCTGGGCTTCATGGTGGCGGGCGAACTGGTGGCGGAGGGCACGCCGCACAACGTGAAATCGGCGCAGGGCGGGCATCTGATCGAGCTGATTGTGGACCAGCCGCAGCGCGCTGCGGACTTGCTGCGAGCGCCGTTGAATGCAACGGGCGACCGGTGGCGGGTATCGCTCTTCGGCGACAGGCTGCACGTGATTACGGACCTTGATGCCGAAACCGGGAAGCGGCAAACAATGGCGACGCTGGCGGCCGCGGGAATCGGTGTGAGTGACGCGTACGAGGAGCCGTATTCGCTGGAAGACGTGTTCATCGTGGTTGTGGAAAAGTCCCGGAAGCTGGGCAAAGTGGGCAAGGAGGACTGATGCGGCGAATTTTCGCGCAGATGCGGAAGGAACTGATCCAGATCACGAGGGACAGGCTGGCGCTGACGCTGGCGCTGGTGCTGCCGATGATGCTGCTCCTGTTGCTGGGCAATGCGATTTCGCTTTCGGTGACCGATCTGCCGATCGCGGTGCAGGACTTGGACGGGTCGGTGGAGTCGCGGGCGTTGGCGGGGGCATACCGGAAGTCGCTGACTTTCCACGTGGTGGAGTGGCCGGTTTCGAAACCTCCGATGCGCGCGTTTCTGGAAAACAAGGCCCGTGGCGTCCTGGTGATTCCCGAACACTTTGGGCGGGACATGGCGCGGGGGCGGACGACGCCGGTGCAGCTGCTGGTGGATGCCACCGATGCCAACACGGCGAAGCTGATGAAGGCCTATGCGACGGAAGTGGCCGTAGCTTACGGGTCGCCGGACGGTACGCTGGACGGTGCCGCGGCTGTGAAGGCGGATATCCGGCTCTGGTTCAACCCGGGGCGGGTGTCCAACAAGTTTTATGGGCCGGGTATTTTCGTGCTGGGCCTCTCGATGTTCCCGCCGTTGCTTGCCGCGCTGGCGATGGCGCGCGAGGGCGAGCAGAAGACAATTTTGCAGGTCTACGTATCCAGCATTTCGGCGCACGAGTTCCTGCTGGGGAAGATTTTCGCGTTCATGACGATCGCTTTGATGGAGTGGACGCTGCTAATGACCCTGCTTTATACGCTTTTCGGACTGCGCCTGGTGGGGGACCCGACGCCGTTTTTCGTCGCGACGATTCTCTACACGTTCACGGTGGCGACCTTCGGGACCATGATCGGGGCGGCGATTCCGAGCCAGGCTGCGGCGATCCAAGCCGTGTCGCTGGGCGGATTCCTCCTCGTATTCCTGCTTTCGGGACTGATTTTCCCGGTGCAGAACATTCCGGCGTCGATCCGGTGGATTTCCTCGTTGGTCTGGGGCCGGTATTACATGGAGATCGTCCGCGACGCGCTGCTGCAGGGCGGTGGTTGGCCCGCAATGTGGTACAAGGTGCTGATCATCGGGCTGATCGGGGCGTTTTTCTACTTCCGCACCTACCAGAAGATGAAAAAGATGCAGTTGTCCATATGAACGGGGGCCTATGACGCTGGCAAACATTTTCGGACACCGTTTGGCTGCGCTGCTCCGCAAGGAGTTCGGGCAGATACGTCGCGACAGGCGCTTCGCGATTTCGCTGATTCTGCCCCCCACGCTGCAGCTGTTGTTGTTCGGGTTCGCGCTGAATGCGACGGTTGACCATCTGAAGCTGGGCATCCTGGATCTGAGCCAGACTCCGCAGAGCCGCGATCTGGTGGCGAATCTGACGGAAAGCGGCGCGTTTGTGCGCGGCGGGACCTATCTTTCCTCCAACTTGATGGGCAAGGATCTGGCCGAAGGCAAGCTGGACGCGGGATTGGTTATTCCGACGGACTTCAGCAGGGATCTGCAGCGGGGGCGGCCGACTTCGGTGCAGTTCCTGTTGAACGCGATGAACGCCAACACGGCCTCTATCGCGCAGGGTTACTCCGAGGGTGTTTTGCAGAACTGGAACGCGGCATTTTTGCGTGCGGGTGCGGTCCGCGGGCAGTTCCAGCGGTTGCCGGGTGCAGGGCCGACGAAGGGTCGCGTGGCGCTGGTTTCCACGTTTCTGTTCAATCCGGGGCTGATCAGCGAGTGGTACGTGGTGACGGGGACGTTCGGGCTCCTGCTGGTATTGAACGGGAGCTTGATCGCGTCGGCGTCGATGGTGAAGGAGCGGGAGGCGGGAACTGTGGAACAGCTGCTGATGACCCCGGCTGGCACGGGGGAGATCATCGTTGCGAAGATCGCGCCGCTGTTCGTGTTTCTGTGCGCGATGGCTCTGTTTGCGACCATGCTGCTAAAGATTGTCTTCCAGCTTCCGTTCCGGGGGAATGTGCTTCTGGTGTTGGTGGGCGCGGCGCTGTGTTTGTTGTGCGGGATTGGGATCGGGACCACTCTTTCGACGTTTTCGAAATCGGCGCAGCAGGCGCAGTTGATGGCGTTTTTCGTGAATCCGCCGCTGTCCTCGTTTTCGGGTGCGCTGACTCCGGTGGAGGCGATGCCGAAGTGGATGCAGCCGGTGACGGTGGTCAATCCAATCCGGCATTTTTCGTTGATTGCGCGCGGTGTGTTCCTGAAGGGGTCCGGCTTGGAGGTTCTGTGGCCGAACCTATTGATTCTGATGGCTCTTGCGTTGTTGTTGTTGACGGTGAGCGTGTGGCGGTTCCGGAAACAGTTGGGATGAAGAACATGAAGAAATCCAGCGTGTTGAGTTTCGTGCTTGGTTTGTGCCTGGTGGTTCCGGGATACGCCCAGTTGGGTGCTCCGGCGTCCGGCGGGGGTGGTTCGCAGGGGCTGCAGCTGCCGCTTTCGGGGCGCTCGGCGCAGGGCGGGTCGGCGACGGCTACCCAGACGGCGATTCCGGGTACCACGACCAGCGTGAATACGTTGAACATCGGCGTGTCGGTGCAGGGTCCGTATGCGGGGAGTACGACGACCGGCTCGGCGGTGTTTTCCGGGAAATTGACATTGGCGGAGGCGGTGCAGCGGGCCTTGGCGCACAACATGGCGGCTACCGGCTTGGCCGGTGCGGTGCGGCAGGCGCGCGGACAAGAGCGGAGTTCGCGTTCCGTCCTGATGCCGAATCTAAACGGGGCTATTCGCGATAATTACTTTACCCAGGATTTGCAGGCGCTCGGGATCAAGATCCCGAATTTGCCAGCGGTGATCGGGCCGACGAATTACTTCGACCTGCGGGTGACGCTGACGCAGAGTTTCGCGGATCTAACGGCGATCAACAACCATCGGGCAACCCAGGAAATCGTCAAGGCGAACGAGCAGGCTGTGAAGGACGCGCGCGAGACCATTGTGCTGGCGACCGGTGGGGCGTACCTGCAGGTGATCGCGGCAAAGGCGCGCGTGGAGTCCGCCAAAGCGCAGTTGCAGACCGCGAAGGCACTCTATGAGCAGACGAAACAGCGCCGCGAGGGCGGGTTGGTCGCGCAAATCGACGTGAATCGGAGCCTGGTGCAACAGAAGACCCAGACGCAGCGGATTGCCACCCTGGAGAATGATTTGGCCCGGCAGAAGATCAATTTGGCCCGCATCGCGGGGTTGCCAGCCAACGACCAATACGATATTTCGGATTCGTTCGACGATTCCCCGGCACCGCAGTTGGCTGTGGAAGAGGCCGTCAAGCAGGCATTGGAGGCGCGGGAGGATTTGAAGTCGGCGGAATCGCAGGTGCGGGCGGCGGAACGGACCCGGGCTGCGGCGAAGGCGGAACGTCTTCCGTCGATTGGAATTTCGGCCGATATCGGGGCGATTGGGCCGAGGGTGTCCCAGGTGGAGCATACGTATACCGTGGTCGGATCGATCCGGATTCCGATTTGGCAGGGTGGCAAGGCTGCGGGGGATCTGGAACAGGCCGAGGCGGTGCTGGGACAGCGGCGGGCGGAAGTGGATGACACGCGGGGGCGGATCGAGAGTGATGTGCGGAACGCGTTTCTCGACCTGCAGGCGGCGGCGAGCCAGCTGGAGTTGGCGAAGCAGAACCAGGAACTGGCAAGGGAGACGCTGCGGTTGACGAAGACGAAGTTCGAGGCGGGGATCAGCGAGTCGCTGGAAGTGACACAGGCAGAGGAGGCTGTGGCGTCTTCGGATCTGGACCGGATCACGTCCCTGTTTGCGTACAATTTGGCAAAGCTGAGCTTGGCGCGCGGGCTAGGGCAGGCTGAGGCGCGGTTAGGGGACTTTTTGAAGGTTTCGGGGCGCTAATAGTCAATTGAGTCCGCCCATGCCCCATGCGTCGAGAGTGGTTTCCTTGCCGGTCAAGTCCCGGATTTTGAATTCCACCTTTTCGTCCCGGACTTCGACCCAGGCGTAGCCGAAAAACCAGCCGTCCTCGTATTTGGCGCTGGCCCGGAGGTGGCCGCCGGAACTTGGCATCGAAATGTAGTCGATGCCGTCGAAATTGATGTGCATCATGGCGTGGACATGCCCGGAGACCACGTAGCGTACGCCGTATTTCCTTGCCAGCTGGTGGAGCGGGAAGTTGCGGTTGCCGATGACCGCGCTGAAGAGCCAGAAGGGGCGGTGCGAAACAATGATTTTCACTTTCGCGTCGGCGTGGGCTTGGAGATCCTCGGTTGCGAACTTCAGTTCCTCGGCAGGAAGATCGTCGGAACGGGAATTGTCGAGTACCGTCACGTGCACGGGACCGGCGTCGAAACTATAGTGGCGCGGATGCCCGACCGCCCTTTCAAAGAGGGATTCGGAGGCTGCCGACCAGATGTCGTGGTTGCCCGGAGGTGTGTGGAACGGGGTCGATTTCCATGGCTCCATGGATTTTGTCCAGTCGAGCCATTCGGCAGCGGCGGTGGCGTCCTTGCCGCCCTCGATCAGATCCCCCGTGCCCAGTACAAAGGCGGGCTTTCCGGCTGCCACGGATTTCCAGACCTGTTCGTTGATTCCGGGCTCGGTGCTGCCGGTGCGGTCCCCGATGACGGCGAATTGGACCGTGTCGGAGGCTTGGCTGGGCACGGCGAAGGCGACAACCGTACCGCCGGCGGCGACCGCAACGTATTGCCGCTTCCCGACAAGATATGTGATTGGCGAGGCCTTCCATTGCGCTCCGGTGTTGAAATGCCAGAGGGTCCTGCCCGATTTTGCGTCCACGGCCGCGAACGAGCCGCCGGTTTCGCCGTAGAACACGAGGCCGCCGGATGTCGAAAGTACACCGGAATAATTCGACTCCGGGGGGCCAACCTGTGGCACTTCCCAGACAATCCTGCCGGTTTCGAAATCGATGGCGCGCAGGAACTTTTCGGCCGGATCTTTGGGATCCCGGTATGGCTCGAAGCCGCCGCTCTTCGTCTGCTGGTAGATGTTGCAGTCCTCCACGGCCATGACGTAGAACAGCCGGTTGGACGGGTGGAACGCGGTGGAATACCAGTTGGTGGCACCTCGGACTGCGGGACACGTCTTGGTGCCGCGCTTGCCTGGTTGGTTGCCCTCAAGCAGGACGGGGCGTCCGTCGGTGCCGATCCCGCTTGCCCACGTGAGCTTCCGCACGAATGGCTTGCCCAGTAGAAATTCGCCCGTGACGCGGTCCAGAACGTAGAAAAAGCCATTCCTGTTGGCTTGGAGGAGGAGTTTGCGGTCGCGGCCCTGGAACTTGGCGTCGGTGAGGATGAAGGGCTCGTTGGCATCCCAATCGTGGAGGTCGTGGGGGGTGAATTGGTAGTGCCAACGGAGTTGACCGGTTTTGGCGTCGAGGGCGACCACGCAGTCGGTATAGAGGTTGTCGCCGCCGCGCTCGTCGCCGTCGGTGTCGGGGTAGGGATTGCCGGTGGGCCAGTAGAGGAGGCCGAGGGCGGGGTCGTAGGAACCCGTTGTCCAAGTGGCACCGCCGCCGGTTTCGATGGAATCGTTTTTGCCGGACTTGACCCAGCTCTCGGATTTCGGTTCACCGCGCTTGGGAACGGTCCAGAAGCGCCAAACTCGTTCGCCCGTGGTGGCTTTGTAGGCCGAAATGTAGCCACGCAGGGGCCCGTCGCCGCCCGCCACGCCGGTAATGACGAGATCTCCGGCAATGAGCGGAGCACCGGTGGAACCGAATGCGCCCTTGCCTTCGCGGACGTTGACGTCCCACATCAGCGCGCCGGTGAGGCGGTTGATGCAGATCAGATGTGCGTCATCGGTGGCGAAGAAGATACGGTCGCCCAAGAGCGCCGAGCCCCTGTTGGCACCTTTGGCGGCGTCTCCGGCAATGTCCGGGCCGGCATTGCGCGGGCGGACATAGCACCAAATCTGTCGTCCGGTGGCACCGTCCAGGGCGCAGACGCGGTTGGGTGCCGTTAGATAAAGGATGCCTTCGGAAACTAGCGGCGTCGTTTCCAGCACTTGGTATTCGTTCGACCACGACCAGGCGAGCGTCAACTGGGCCACGTTGCCGGTATGGATCTGCTGGAGCGGGCTATGGCGGTTGCCGCCGACCACGCCGTTGTAGGTGGGCCATTCCCCGGATGCGGGGTTGAGGATGGCGGTCACCGCCGCCGTCGGCACTGTGTCGATGTTCGCGGTCAGTGCTCCCACAGGAACTCCGCCAAGCCGCGAGAGGTATGCGATCAGGTCACGGCGTTCGGCGGCAGACGCGGAGAGGGCTGGCATGTAGGCGGTGTTTTCGCGCTCGACGCGGTCGTAGTCGGCGTCGGTGAGTAGTTGTAGCCGACCGTCGAACGTTTGGAGTTGAAGGTCATGCGCGCCCTGGGAGCGTGCGAAACCCCTCAATGCCTTTCCGTTCCTTAGGTGGACATTTACGACTCTCCACGATTCGTCGGGGCAGAAAGCCCATCCGGGGCAAGTGGCGGTGGAGTGGACCCCGAGGCGGGCGGTTGGGTTGTCCAAGGTTTCGCCCAAGTCGCGAAGCGTGAGTTCCTTGCCGACGTTGGAAAGGTCCGGTCCGTTGACGCCACCCCGGCCGCGCACCATGTGGCAGGTTGCGCATTTCCCAGCGCCGAAGAAGAAGCGGGACCCGGCAGCGGGGTCGCCATCGGGTTGGACGTCGAAGGCCGAGGCGTTGAACGCGCGGACGTACCTCGCCAGAGGGCGGAGTTGGGCTTCGGGCAGGGGAAAGGCGGGCATGCCGCCGGTGGTGCCGGTGCGGATCAGGTCGTGGATTTGATCCTCGGTACGACGGCGGAGGGATCGGTTGTCGACCAAGGCCGGTCCGCGGTCGGTGCCCGTTGCGGTTTCGCCATGGCAACCGGCGCAGAGCTGTGCAAATTGCCTTTCGGGTGTTTGGGCCGCGGCGTTCCAAATGGTGTTCGGGACTATTGCGAGCAGAAAAATCACAAACACGCGACCGGGCGCACGGGACGGCATATGGGGCAGTATATCGCCAGTACCCGGCGTACTGGTAGATTACGAATGTAAGGACTGGATGCGGATAGGGAACAGCCAAGTAGGGGATTTGGCAATAATTCGGTTGGAGGGTCGGATGGATGCAGCTTCCGAGCATGATTTCGATCGGGAATGCGTAGCCGTTCTGAAAAGCGGGGCAGGTCGTGTGGCCGTCGATTTGGCGGGATTGAGCTACATCAGTAGCGCTGGTGTTGGCGCGTTGCTGCGATTGTCGGGCTTGTTCCGTGATCGGAATGGGGAAGTTCTTCTTTGCGGTGCCAAAGGTGTTGTGAAATCCGTTTTGGAGATCACGCGCGTTTCGAGCCTGTTCCGGATGTGCGATTCCGTGGATGCGGCGCTGGGCGAGCTGGGCCTGACGCCCGGAATCGCTTAGCCATGCCAGTAGCGGACTCCATTTGGGGAATTGCAGCAGGGGTACTTCCCGTCTTGGCGTTCCTCGGGGCATTGGCGGCGCTCGACACGTTCAAACTCGTGCGGATTGGCCGGATCGCCACGGCATTGGCCTGCGGCGGGGCAGCTGCGCTGATTGCCTTGGCGATCAACTCCCTCTTCTTTGACAATCTGGAGGCGAGTTTCGACACCAACTACGCTCAATTCGGAGCGCCATGGGTGGAGGAGCTGCTGAAAGCTGCTTGGGTGGTGTATCTGGTGCGGTCGGAAAAGGTCGGCTTCATGGTGGATTCGGCGATTTGCGGTTTTGCAACCGGTGCCGGTTTCGCGCTGATCGAGAATCTTTCCTACTGGGAACAGTGGGGCGGCGACGGGCTCACCGTGTGGCTTCTGAGGGGTTTCGGCACCGCCGTGATGCATGGGGGAACAACCGCGATCGTCGGCGTGGTCGCGGTCGAGCTGCAACGTCGGGGTACGGTCCGGGCTTTCGTGCCGGGAGTATTACTGGCCGTTGCCATCCACACCGGCTGGGATGTTGCCTTGCTTTCTCCGTTGCAGGCGAGTTTGGTCGTGGTGCTGGGCCTGCCACCGCTCTTTATTCTCATGTTCGTGCGGAGTGAAAAGTCGCTCCAGGATTGGATCGGCAGCAAGCTGGCCAAGGACATCGACGTGATGGAGATGATCGAGACCGGCCACTTCCTGGAGACTCCATCGGGACAGTATCTAAAATCCCTGAACGCCTTCCAGCCACAGGTGCTGGGCGACATGCTGTGCATTTTGCAATTGACGTCGGAATTGAGCGCCGAGTCGAAGGGCAATATGATCCGTCGGATGGCTGGGCTGCCGGTCGAGGACGACCCGGAGCTGCCCGGCAAACTGAAGGAACTGGAATACTTGGAGCGCAGCATCGGACTTGCCGGGCGCAGCGCGTTGGGGCCGTTGCTCTCGCTTTCGCCACGTGACCGGTGGGAATTGAAGCGTTTGAGCGAAACCAAGCAGGAATGGGAACCTGTCCCGCCCCCGCAGTCTTGACAATGCGCATTCGATAGCCCTATTCTCTATGTATGAAGTCGACATTCGGCACGTCTGTGCTCCTTGTTTTCGCATCGGCTTCGATGTGTGCACTACACGCGGCCACTCCGGCTGGAATGTGGAACGCCACCGTCCGTAATAACGGCATCGACATCCCGTTCCTGTTCGAAATCAAGATGCAAGGGTCGCGCGTCGACGGCTCGTTCTTCAATGGTGAGGAGCGAGTGCAATCGACATCCGGCAGCTTCGAGGGCGGCAAGCTCTTGCTGCGGTGGGAGCAGTACGCGTCCCGTTTGGAGGCGGTGGTGGAAAATGGGGGCATTGAGGGTACATACTACCGCTCGGCTTTCCCCACGTTGCCGTTTTCGGCGAAATTATTCGCGCCTCCGGTGGCACCGGTCGGTGAGATTCCCTCGATTTCCGGGACTTGGGTCATTCCGGTCACGAACGCGAAGAACGAAGGCGCTTGGCGGTTTGTGGTGCGCCAGTCGGGGGCTGCCGTATCAGCATCCGTGTTGCGCGTGGACGGTGACACCGGATTCCTGAGCGGCAATTGGATCAACGGCAAGTTCCTGTTGAGTCATTTTTCGGGAGCGCGCCCCGCACGGTTGGAGGTTGCGGTTGCATCCGACGGCAGTTTGGATTTGGTACAGAACGGAACGGTCAAGCTGAAGGCCGTCCGATCCACGGAAGCCAAGGTCAAGGGGATGCCCGAACCTGCCGATCCTTCCCGCTGGACGTCATTGAAGGACCCGTCAAAACCATTCCACTTCAGCGCGCCGGACATGAAGGGGAAAGTCGTTTCCAATACCGACCCGCAGTTTCGGGGCAAGGTGGTGATCATCAGCATTGGCGGCAGCTGGTGCCCAAACTGCCATGATGAAGCGCCTCTCTTTGTGGAGCTGTACCGGAAGTATCACGCGCGGGGTTTGGAGATTGTCGACCTGTCTTTCGAAGAGGCGGACCAGTTGAAGGATCCGACCCGGTTGCGGGCCTTCGTGAAGCAGTATGGCATTCCTTATACCGTGCTTCTGGCCGGTGAGACGGAAAAGGTCAACCAAGTGCTGCCGGAGGTTGTGAACCTGAATGTCTGGCCCGCGACCTTCATTTTGGGCCGGGACGGGCTGGTCCGGGCCTCCCATGCTGGTTTCGCCGGCAAAGCGACCGGCGAATTGCACGAGGAACTGGTGCGCGAGTTGGATGCGACTCTGGTGAAGCTCTTAGCTGAAAAGTCGCCAGCCAGGTAGGCGGGAATCCTGCTGGATGCCTATCCGGCACACAACGTGCTGCGATGCTGGATCTGGACTCCTATGAAAGAGGCGAGTGGCGGTCCGTCCCAAATCTGCAGGCGGAGATGGCGCGGCATCGTGCCATTGCAGCTGCCACCCTGCGCAAAGACAAGCGGGTAAACATCCGTATTTCCAGCCGCGACCTCGAAGCCCTGCAGAAGCGTGCAATCGCCGAAGGCATACCGTATCAGACCCTGATATCGAGCTTGATCCACAAGTTTGTCTCTGGACGGTTGACCGGTTTCTAGAGCCAGCCCGTCAGGCAAACAGTTTGGTGATCACGTTCCCGGCCACATCCGTCAGCCGGAAATTCCGTCCCTGGAACTTGAAGGTGAGCTTTTGGTGGTCCAATCCGAGCATGTGCAGCATGGTGGCGTGCAGGTCGTGGACGTCCATTTTGTCCCCGGTGGGCGAGAAGCCGAATTCGTCCGTGTCGCCGATTTGCGCGCCGGGTTTGACGCCGCCGCCCGCCATCCAGATGGTGAAGGCGTCGATGTGGTGGTTCCGGCCTGTCTTGCCGCCGACTTCGCGGACCTCTCCCATGGGCGTCCGCCCGAACTCGCCGCCCCAGACCACAAGCGTGTCCTTCAGCAATCCACGCTGTTTCAGGTCGCGAACCAGCGCCGCCGAGGCTTTGTCGATCTCGCGGGTCACTTGCTCCAGGGGCTGGCCAAGATCGAAATGGTGGTCCCAATCCGTGTGGTAGAGCTGGACGAAACGCACACCTCGCTCGATCAACCGCCGGGCCAGCAGGCAATTATTGGCGTAGCTGGCTTGTCCGGGTACCGCGCCGTACATCTCCAAGGTTTCCTTCGATTCCTTCGAGAAATCGATCAGCTCCGGCCCGCTGGTCTGCATCTTGTACGCCATTTCGTAAGATGCGACGCGTGTGGAGATCTCGGGATCGCCGGATTCGGCCATCTGGGATAGGTTCAGGTCGCGGATGGCGTCGATGGTTTCGCGCTGGATTTGGGCGTCGACGCCCTGGGGACGCGAAAGATCAAGAATCGGGTCGCCGCCGGACCTAAACGGGACGCCTTGGTGGGCAGTCGGGAGGAAGCCGCTGGACCAAAGGGCAGCCCCGCCGCGGGGACCACGGGGTCCGGACTGCAGGACGACGAAACCGGGCAGGTCCGAGGATTCGCTGCCGAGACCGTAGGTGATCCACGAACCCATGCTGGGACGACCGAAACGGGTCGATCCGGTATTGGCATAGCACTTGGCTGGACCGTGGTTGAAGTTTTCGGCAGCCAAACCCTTCACGAACGTGATCTCGTCGGAGATGGAAGCGATGTTCGGGATCAGTTCGCTGAACCAAGCTCCGGTCTGGCCGTATTGCTTGAAGTTGCGGGTGGTTCCGAGTAGCTTGGGCCGCTCCTTGGCGAACGTGTCCATGAAGGCGAAGCGCTTGCCCGCCATCATGGAGTCCGGCACGGGCTTGTTGTGGTATTTCTGCAGCTCGGGCTTGTAGTCGAAAAGCTCGAATTGGCTCGGGGCACCGGCCATGAAGAGGTAGATGACGTTCTTCGCCTTGGCCGGGAAGTGGCCCGGGTGCGGAGCCATTGGATTGACGGCGGCGGGAGGGGTTCCGGCAGGTGCCGCGGGAGGTGTGGCGAAGGCCTTGCCGTCCGTCATCAGGGACAACAAGGCGGCCTTGCCCAGTCCGAGGCCGCAGCGGCTGAAGAAGTGCCGACGGGTTTCGAATTGCAGTTGGAGGTCTTCTTGTGTCATGTTTAGTTCCGCGTCAGAAAGTCATCCAGATTCAATAGGACGCGCGCAACGCCGGTCCACGCGGCCTCCAACTGGAGGTCCGAAGGCAGCATTGCGGCCAGCTTTGGAGGCGGCGGATTGGCGGGCACGCCCTCCGGGGTGAATTTTCCACCCTTGTATATCAGTTCTGTCGCCTTCGACGGGTGTGACTTGTATTCGTCCGTCATGCGTGCCAAGTGGCGTTCGAGGCGTTCCAACTCGTCAGTGCGAGGATTGCGTCCCAAGGCAAGTTGGAAGCCGTACCGGATGCGCTCCTTGTTGTCGGCGGGGGCTTCCTTGAGGATGCGGGCTGCCAGACCCTCGGCAAACTCGAGGAATGCTTCATCGTTCAACGTGGTGAGGGCCTGCAGTGGCGTATTGGAGCGGACGCGGCGGGTGCAGGCGGAGGTTGCGTCGGGAGCGTCGAAAACAAGCAGCCCGGGGAAGGCGGCGGAGCGGCGGAAGAACGTGTAGAGCCCGCGGCGGTAGCGGTCCGGGCCCGTCGCCGTGGGCCAAGCACCGGCGACCTGGGTTACCGACATGGCACCTTCGGGAATCGGCGTGTAGACGCTCGGGCCGCCGACCTTGTCTGTCAGCAGGCCGCTGGCGCTCAATGCGGCATCGCGGATGATTTCGGCATCCAGACGCAAGCGATTCTGGCGGGCCAGCAGCTTGTTGTAGGGGTCCACTTCCTCCAGTTCCGGGCGTTCCTTGGAGGACTGTTTGTATGTCGCGGAAGTCACGATCAAGCGGTGGATCGCCTTCTGGCTCCAATTCCGGGCCATGAATTCGCTGGCGAGGTAGTCCAGGAGTTCGGGGTGGCTGGGCTTGTTGCCCTGTGCGCCGAAGTCGTTTTCGGTTTCGACTAGACCCTTGCCGAAGTATTCCTGCCAAAACCGGTTCACGGTAACGCGCGCGGTGAGCGGGTTGGCTGGATCGACCAGCCATTTTGCGAAATCGAGGCGTGTGGTCGCACCGGCGGGAAGCTGCGGTAGGAAGGCGGGCACGGCGGGCTGGACCGGAATGCCCTTGCGCATGAAGTCGCCGCCGAGTTGGATGTAGGCGTCGCGAGGCTTCGGGAGTTCGCGCATCACGAGCGTTGTGGTGAACTTCGGCTCGCGGCGGCGGAGTTCGCGCAGGTTCTGGACACGCTCCTGGAGTTCAGGGTCGTTCGCCGTGTCCTTGACGCCCTTCGCGGCGAGCTCGCGGACATAGGTGATCAGCTCGCGGCTCAGCGAGCCGAACTGGGAATTGAAGGCCTTCCTGCGGGCGATCTCCTCCGGGCTGGGGACTTCGAGGATGGGTCGATTGAAATCGTAGCGCTCGGCCTCGGTTGTAATTTCGTCGGTGTTGTTGAAGAAGGCGAAGAGCTGGTAGAACTCTTTCTGGGTCAGCGGGTCGAATTTGTGGTCGTGGCAGCGGGCGCAGCCAACGGTGAGGCCCATGAAAGCGCTTCCGGTGGTGGAGACGCGGTCGACGACGGCCTCGACGCGGTATTGTTCGAAGTCGACGCCACCCTCGAAATTGCTGGGAGTGTTGCGGTGGAATCCGGTGGCGACGAGTTGGTCGGTGGTGGGATTGGGGGCCATGTCGCCGGCGATTTGGTCCACCACGAACTGGCTGAACGGCATGTCGCTGTTGATGGCCTTCAGGACCCAGTCCCGGTATTTCCAGATTTGTCGGGGGGCGTCAATGGTGTAGCC
>CAITMP010000828.1 GCA_903893525.1 uncultured Acidobacteriia bacterium
CGCTCGGCAACGCCGTCGTCACCGGAGCCATCTACGACCCGGCAACCTTCGCCCAACTCGCCTCCGGCCGTTACACCGGCACCGTTTTCCCCGGCAACAAGATCCCGTCCTCGCGCTTCAGCCAGGTTTCGCAAAAGCTCAACGCCATCGCCAAGGCCCACTACGTGCCCACCGTGCGCGACCCCAGCGGCCAGATCCCCCTCCAAAACAACGCGTCGTTCCCCACCTCCGGCGCTCCGGAATGGGACCACTACCAGTTCTCGGTCAAGGCCGACCAAGTTGTCACCGCCAACCAGCGCTTGGCGTTCTCCATGAACCACCACTATTCGCCGCGTTTCATCCTCGATTCCGGCGGCATGTGGGACCCCACCGACGTCTACGGCGGACCCTTGGCGAAATCGCGCCTCCGGGGCGATACCGGTTCCATGGGTCGCCTCGGCTATGACTGGACCCTCTCCCCGACTATCCTGAACCACACCACCCTCAGCTTCAACCACCGGGGCAATCCCCAAAAGGTGATTTCCACAGACATCGACGGTGCCGCCGCAATCGGCCTCAAGGGCATCACCACCAAGGGATACCCACAGATCACCTGGGGCAGCGGCCCCATCGTCACCCTCGACAACCCCGGCTTCATCAAGGACAGCTACCGGTCCGACGAAAGCTGGTCCGTCGCCGACACCGTCTCGTTCTCCAAGGGCCGCCACTACATGAAGGCGGGCATCGACTACCGCCGCAACGTGCAGAACTACCAGAACAGCGCCACCAGCACCTTCGTGTTCAACGCGCGCGCCACCTCGATCCCGAATGAAACCTTCTCCGGCAACACCACCGGATACTCCTTCGCCAGCTACCTCCTCGGAATCCTCGACAGCGCCTCCATCACTGACGCCAATTCCCTCGGCGGACGCCGCCGCTACCTCGGCGCGTTCATCCAGGACGATTTCAAGGTGAATTCGCGCCTGACCCTGAACCTAGGCCTGCGCTGGGAATTCCAACCGCCCCAAAGCGAGGCAGCCAACCGCCAGTCCAGCTGGAACCCCAACAAGATCGACCCCCTCAGCGGACTCAAAGGTGCCTACGACTTCAACGGCAACTGCAGCGTCTGCAACGGCAACAGCTACTTCGGCACCCGCCACTACAAGGATTTCGGTCCGCGTTTCGGCTTCGCCTACCAGGCCCCGGCCAAATTCGTAGTCCGCGGAGCCTACGGCATTCTCTACGAGGCCGATTCCTTCAACGTCTATGGCGGAACCCCGCTCGGACAGCAAACCAGCCTCCAAGCCAGCGGGACCTATTCCTACAGCGCCGACGGCGTCACGCCTTGGGCCGGAATCCTCAAGTGGGACAACGGACTGCCCTCCAGCCGCTACTCCCCCGCCGCCTACGACGTCTCCTGGGGCGATAAAAACACCCCGGGCATGTTCGACCCCAACTACGGAAAGAACGCCTACGTGCAGCAATGGAGCCTGAACCTCCAGCGCGAAGTGTGGAACCATACCGTCCTCGATATCGGCTACATCGGCAACAAGGGCACGGGAATCAAGGTGGGCGAGCTGCAACGCATCAACCAGCTGCCCGCCTCCGTGCTCTCCCAGTACGGCACCAAGCTGAACAACGCGATCCGCAACGCCGCCGACGCCGCAGCCAACGGCATCGCGTACCCCTACCCCGGTTTCGTCGGCACGGTCGCCAGCGCGCTTCGTCCCTACCCCCAGCTGCAGGGCAACAGCACGGTCAACGTTTACGGCTCGCCGCTCGGATTCTCCACCTACCACGCCCTCCAGATCACTCTCAACCGCGAAGTCCGCAAGGGTCTGAAGGTGTACGCCAACTACGTTTGGTCCAAGTCGATTTCCAACGTGGACAGCTCCTTCGTCGGCGACAATGCCAGCCGCCCGCTCGACTACTACAACCTCAAACTGGAAAAGGCCGTCTCCAGCTACGACATCCCCCGCGCGCTCAAGGCCTTCGTGAACTACGACCTGCCCACCGGGGGCAACAAATGGGTCCGGCGTTTGACGGGCGGCTGGTCCGTCGCCGCGATCCTGAACTACTACGACGGCAACCCGCTTGGCCCCTTCACCGCACCCACCGCGCTGTCCAGCGGCTGGAACGGCGCTGTGAACCGCCCCAACGTCGCAGCCGGGGACCTGATGAACCCCGCTTTCAGCATCGGCAACTTCGAGCTGTCGTCACCGAAATCCGCCGTCAACACCTATCTGAACAAGGCGGCCTTCAGCGCCCCCGCCCCGCTGACCCTGGGTTCGGGCGCGCGCTACTA
>CAITMP010000829.1 GCA_903893525.1 uncultured Acidobacteriia bacterium
ATGCAGATAGCGCGTGGGATAGCAACAGCTCTGGCTCTGGTCACATCAATCCTTGCCGCGACGGTAGCCGGCAATCCGATTTCGAGGGAAGTGGAACAAGCCGCGACGGGATTTGTCGAGCCGGGTGCGACGGGACCGCGGGTAATCCGTGCGCAGATCCTGCTGGATCGCGCCAGGTTTTCTCCGGGGGAAATCGATGGCCGCTATGGCGGCGATCTGGCAGTTGCCATCAAGGGATACCAGGAAAACCACGGGTTGAAGCCAACAGGCGTGGTCGATGCCGAGACGTGGAGATTACTCGAGGCCCACACGGGCGCGCTGCTCGCCCCCTACACCATATCGGCAGCCGACGTCAAAGGCCCATTCGCAAAGATACCGAAAACCGCGGCGGAACAGGCGAAGATGACGTGGATGGGCTACGAATCGCCGGAGGAGGGGTTGGGTGAAAAATTTCATATGTCCCCCCGACTGCTTGCGGAATTGAATCCCGGCAAGAAACTGGACACGGCGGGGGTGCAAATTATGGTGGCGAACGTGCCGCGGACTCGGGCGGGCCGGGCGTCACGAGTCGTGATATCGAAGTCGAAACGCACGGTAACAGCTTATGGCGCTGGCGACAAAGTGCTGGCGCAATATCCTGCCACCCTCGGGGGCGAGCATGACCCGCTGCCGATCGGAAACTGGAAGATTATGAGCATCGTGCACTACCCATGGTTTAATTGGGATCCGGTGCATTTCTGGAATGTGGACCCGAAGAAAGCGGCCGTAAAGCTGCCACCGGGGCCGAGAAACCCCGTGGGCATGGTTTGGCTGGGGCTTTCAAAGGAACATTATGGAATCCATGGAACGGAGGATCCAGGGCACGTGAGGCAGGGCGCATCTTATGGGTGCATCCGGCTTACAAACTGGGACGTGGTTGATCTCTCGCGCATGGCGGTTCGGGGCACTCCAGTAGTTGCGGAGGAATAGTTGTGCGGCACGGAATACGGGCTGGGCAGTGGTTCGTGTTGGTCCTCGCGATCACTATTGGCGCGAGGGGCTCCTTGCCCGAAATCGGGCTCCCGATTGACGGTGTTACCGCGGCCAACGTGCGGGACTCATTCGATGAAATCCATTCGGGACATCCACACGAGGCGATCGATCTTCCGGCTCCGAAGGGAACTCCCGTGCATGCCGTTGCGTCCGGTATCATTCGCAAGTTGTTCCTCAGCAAACCGGGAGGCAACACCATCTACGAATTTGACGACACGGGGACGTACTGCTATTACTACGCTCATCTTGAGCGCTATGCGGAAGGCGTGCGCGAGGGCATGAGGGTGGAGCGGGGCGAGTTGATCGGGTTTGTAGGTGCAACCGGAAATGCAGATCCAGGGTCGCCGCATCTGCATTTTGCGATCTTTGAGCCGGGTCCGGAAAAGCTATGGTGGAAAGGCAAGGCAATCAACCCCTTTCCGGCTTTGCTGACAGCGATGAAACGGGCGAAGTGAATCGTGATTCAGGTCACGACTCTTTGGACCCACGCGTGCCATGATGCGGGCAGGAAGTCTCATGGATTCCCGGATGGCAGAAGCACACGACCCGCGCCATGCTCAGCGCGGGTGGGTCGCTCGCAAAGCAGCATGGCCTGACGGTCGTATCCACGAAGGGCGGGAACGGGGAGCGCACGTATTCCGTAGCCAGCTAAACCACGACGGTCTCTTCCTCAGCCAAGCCGCCGGGACCTGCGGAGGCGAAATCGTGTCGATTCGCCGTCAACAGCTTTTGTCTCGCGAGACGGAATGAACTGGATTTCAGTGTCTGTATTCACGGCATTTCATGTCGGTGCCGTCGCGGCTCTATTTTTTTCAACTGGCCGGGCATCTGGGCTTTCAGTCCGTCCGGGCTTGCTGTTTTATATCCAGTTGGATATACTGCCCGTATGCGTCCGGTTCGGTTTGTCGGCGATTCGCTGAAGTGCTTGCGTGAATTCCCCGCGGACGCCCGGCATGACGCTGGGTTCCAACTCGACAAGGTCCAGCGCGGAGCCCAACCGGACGACTTCAAGCCTATGCCAACCATCGGCACAGGGGTTGAGGAGATTCGGGTCTCGGAGCCAAGCGGTGCCTATCGGGTTGTCTACTTCGCCAGGTGGGCTGAGGCTGTTTACGTCTTGCATGCTTTCCAGAAGCAGACCCAGCAGACGCCCCAGCGGGACTTGGAAATCGAGGAAACGGTTCGCACAATTGGGAGGCCGGATATGACGGAAACCGAGAGCTACGCCAGTGTTTGGGATGCCATCGCGGACACCCCGGAAGAGGCCGCGAATCTGGGTGCGCGGGCTGAGTTGATGCAGATGATCGCGGCACGGCTTCGGCAGCAGTCGTGGACGCAGGCTGAATCCGCCCGGCGCTGCGGGGTGACTCAGCCTCGGATTAACGATTTGCTGAGGGGCCGCGTGTCCCGATTCTCGCTCGACGCGTTAGTGAATATTGCGGGCGCGCTGGGGTTCCGCGTCCACTTCGATCTCGAAGCGGCCTAGCGGCGCGGGGTGCGGAGTGCGAGGTGCGGGGGCATGCTGCCCCGGCTCGGGACTTGGCGGGCGAAGGCAGGGGAACCGAAGCGGGCGAGCGTGGCCGTTGCGGATGGGCGCGGTTGACCCAGTCCGCGGAGCCCGTACGCCATCCGTCGTAAACAAGTGCCACCCCCGTCAGATCGACTGAGACAGCGGCTTCCCAACAGGTTCCGGACTGCACGAGGCTTGCAAAACGCGTCCGCCCCCAGATCCATCACAACTATTTTCACCAAACCAAAA
>CAITMP010000830.1 GCA_903893525.1 uncultured Acidobacteriia bacterium
CCGTGGTGCTCCTGAACTATGCCGTAGGTGACCGAAAGGCCGAGTCCGGTGCCCGTCTTCGCGCTCTTGGTGGTGAAGAAGGGGTCGTAGATGCGGCTGAGGTGTTCCGGGGCAATGCCGTTGCCGGAATCGGTGACATCCACCTCGATGCCGTTTTCCCCCATGCGGGTGGCGATTTCGAGAACAGAGCGCGGTGGCGATGATGTTTGGGCGGTAGATGTTTGCGACTCCACCATTAGCTCCATGGCGTCGCGAGCATTCATGAAGAGGTTCAGGAAGACCTGCTGCAGCTTTCCGGCATTGCCGCTGACGGCCTCGACGCGGGGATCGAGTTTGAGGCGAACCTCGATGGAAGACTTGCGGAATTGGTGCTCCAGGAGCGATACAGTCTCCTGGATCACCCTGTTGATTTGCACCGGCGAGAAGTCCGCAGTGGATGTCCGTGAGAAATTGAGCAGGGAATTGACGATTTCGCTGGCGCGGAAGGTCTGCTTGGAAATCTTGTCGAGCATGCGCGCCTTCTGGTCGTCCTCGCCCAGTTGTTTGGACAGCATCTGCGCGTAGGTGGAGATCACTGCCAGCGGTGTGTTCACTTCATGGGCGACGCCGGCGGCCAGCAGGCCGATACTGGAAAGCTTGTCGGACTGTACCAGGCGGCGTTCGAGTTCGGCCCGGTCCGTGACGTCGTCAAAGATCACGAGGCGACCGATTCGGTCCATGTCGCGGGAAACCAGCGGCGCGATGGCGATGTTGTAGGTTGCCTCGCCACCGGCGGTATCCAGAGGGAACTTGTCGAGGTGGTGGATGCGCATCTCGCCTTGGACCCGGTCGAGCTGCTCGACGAGGTTGGCGGGCATGAGTTCCGAGAGGGTACGGCCGACTGCGTCCTCCCGACCGATGCCGCTGAGGCGCTCCATTTGGGTGTTCCAGCTCTCCACGCGGTCGTCGAGGCCAGCCGCGAGGATGCCCACGTTGATGGACTCGACTATGTTTTCGCTGAATTCCTTGAGCCGTTCGTACTCTCCAGCCTTCTGCCGGAGCGACTGGTAGAGGGTCGCATTCTCGATTGCGATGCCCACATAGTTGGACAAGGTCTGGAGGAGTTCCACGTCGTCGCTGGAGAGGAATTCGCCGACCTCTGTCCGGCTGGCTCCAAGGTATGCGATGGTGCGTCCGCGGGCACAGCAGGGAATGTAATAGTTCAGGTCCAGGTCGGCGATGGTTTGCCGGATCGAGGGGGCCCAACTCTGCGACACGACGTCAAGTTGGTTCCGGGTGCGCTCAAAAAAGATATAGGGGGTGGCCCTGGACCAGTTCAGGAACCGCAGATCCAGCATATTGCAATCGTCTATCGGCCTGGCGCCGGCCCCGATGGAACAGCGCATCTCCCATTCGGATGGCTGGCCGCCCTCGGGTTCAACCGTGGTCCCGGACGATTCGGGGGAGAGGAAAAACGCGACGTGGCGTATCGACAGCGTCTGCATGAGCCGGTCGGCGACAGACTGGAGCATGCCGCCAAGTTCGGACTCGGCGTTCAGCTCGCGGGCGAACTCAACTAGTGTCCGGCGGTAGTCGTAGCGGTCGCTGTAGAAAAATCGGTCGAGGCGCTCTTGGATCCAGTTTCGGAGAGGCTGGAACAGGAAGGTCGCGATCAGCATGATCACGATCAGCTGGATGTTGGAAACGTCCTTGAAGTTCTTCTGGATGGTGCTGCCAATGGTGATGACCAAGGCATAGAAGGCAGTGAGGATCAGCAAAGTTGCCAGCGTGTACGCGAAACCGCGTCGGAAAATGACGTCCACATCCATCAGCCGGTATCGGACGATCGAGTAGGCGATCGTGAGCGGGATCAAGGGCAGCGTTACAACCACGTAGTTTAAATAGGGGCTGAACTGCAGTCCGAGTACGAACGGGATTGCGTACAGCAATCCGAATGGCGCGAACCCGAAGAGAATCCCGTTGCGGAGCCACTTGAGCTGCTGGCGGACCACCGTGTCCTCGGTATGCAGGTAGCTGGTTTGCAGTACAATCCCGCTGGCGATGTAGGTCGCGGTCAGGAGCGCCATCCAGCTGCGGTCCAGCATGTCCCGGACATCGACCGGGGGCCAGTCCGTTGCGACGACCCCGGTGCCCAAGCCAACCGCGAAGAGGGTGAAGACGATTCCCGGCAGGTAGACCGACAAGCCCAGCGACCGTTTGTACCAGGGCCGCGGTTCCGGAAAGATCAAGGCGAAATGAAGGAACAACGCCGGAGCGAGCCACCCCGCCAGTACGTTGCCCCAGTACATCACTTGGTCGAAGGCGTTGAGTTTGCCCGTGAAATGGAAGCAGCAGAAGGCGAAGGATGTCAGGCAAAACATGTAGAAATGCCGTGCCTTGTTCGCGCTTCCCCGGCGGAAGTAGATGAAAAGACCGATCAGCAGGTAGCAGGTACCGACGAGGTATTGGTAGCTGTAGGCAACCCCCCTTGGGGCTTCGCCGATAATGACTGTGGCCCGGACGTCGGCCACGCCCGCGCGGCGCACCACATACAACGCCTTGGCCCAGGCACCGTAGTAGGCAAGACGCTTCGGGACGTCCTCGGTGCTGGTGATGGCTGCGCCCTGGATTGTCTCGAGCAAGTCGTTTTCGCGGATTCCAGCGCGGTGGGCGGGTCCTTCCGGTGTGACGCGGACGGCGACGACACGGCCTCCGCGGTCGCGCCACATGACTCCGTCGTCCGGGAGGGGGAAGCGATGCAGTTGCTGGTAGTTCAGGGCGGCGGCCACGACAGCGGCTATCGTCACCATCGTGAGGATAGCGGTCGAGAGCTGGAATTTCAGGTCCTGAAGCATTGCTGTTTTGAGAAGCGCCCCTGACAGGCATGGTCCACGGGAGCCGGAAAGCCCCCAGTAACCGATTATCCCTATTCTACGTGCAGGTTGATCGCCATTTGGAATCGCGCGGCGATCCATTGGCGCATTGAAACAAAAGAAGTTGCCGTCGGCTCAGCGGAGCTGCAATTCCAATTTCGGGATATTTCAATAAAAACAGTGGTGGAAATTAGAACTCGCAGCCTGATCTGCGGGCGGCGATCCAGTCTACAAACTCGTCGGGTGCCGACATTGTGGACAGCCTGCTTTGGCGGACAAGCGACCAATCGGCAAAGAGGCCGGAGGCCTTGATGTCACGAAGAGTGACGGGGGGATCCACGCGGAACAGGAACTTGAAATCGGCCACCACGAGTTTCGGATCCTTTGGGTCTGGGCGGCCGCCGACCGTGACTTCCGCTACCGCTACGATTGCGGCCTCGCCCATGCTGTGGTAAATGAAGACGCGGTCGCCCGGAGCCATTTCGCGGATGGCGCGCAACGCCTGCGCATTGCGTACGCCGTCCCAAACAGTCTCGCCGTCGCGCTCCAGTTGTTCCACTGGATAGGTGTCCGGGTCGGTCTTTGCAAGGAAATAGCGGTGCGGCAATTTGGTACTAGGCTCCTGTAGGCAGTATATTCCGGGGGCAGTACCCCGTCCCCCACGCGTCTTGCTACCATGGAAAGTGAGTGATGACGTTTCTGTCCAGAACTGTTCCGATGCTGGTGTGCGCGGCGGTTCTTTTCCGGGGTTCCCTGGTCAGGGCCCAGGCTCCGACCGCTCCGGACAAGGCAGCGGCTGCGGCTACGCAGGCACAGGCTTCAGCCACGCAACAGCCCCTGCGGTCGCTTCCAGCCCGGTCCAAGGCCAGCCTGTTGCGGTGCCAAAAGGCCAGCCAGTGCCGCCGGAAGGCCCCGTTGTTGTTGGTTCCCAGCCCGACCCCGGGCTTGAATTCAAGCCGGGATCCGATGCTCCACTTCCAGTAGTAAAGCCCGTCGTCCCCCCATCTGCTCCGTCGGCGGCGGCCCAGACCGGGAA
>CAITMP010000831.1 GCA_903893525.1 uncultured Acidobacteriia bacterium
GAAATAGCCGTGCTTCTCAAACTCGTGGATGATTTCACGGAACACCTTGCCGTCCCCCAGGGACAAAAGCCCAGGCACGTTCTCAAACACGAATGCCCTCGGCTCGAATTCCTCCAGAAACCGAACATAGTCTAGAAAAAGTCTGTTGCGGCTGTCACTCAGGAATCGTCCCGGCGCATTGATTGAGAACCCTTGGCAAGGAGGTCCGCCCACCAAGACGTCTAGTGCGCCTTTTTCCAAGCCGAGCCGTGCGCGGACCAGAGCGGCATCCACGGTTTCAATGTGATCCCCCTCTGCCCAGGAGTCGGGATGGTTGTGCGCAAACGTCTCGATGGCCTCGCGCATGCAATCGTTGGCGTAGAGGGACCGATATCCGGCCTGCCGAAAGCCTTCGGTGATTCCCCCAGCCCCGCAAAACAAATCGATGGTCGTGAATTGGCGAATCGGTTGGTTGTCGCCGGACGGAGTGGCCTTTGTCCGGGGAAGGACGAGTTGCATCTGCGTTCCAGCGGATTTCATTCGACACTGTTCACGGGCAGGGTAGCCCCCGTACCCTCATCTTGGTTTCCCGCAGATTGGTGTCTTGTAGATTGTGCTGAATCCATTCGTCCTTGTTTCACTATTAGACCACTGCCTTAAAAGGCTCTGAACAGGTCATCGACTGAACTGCGGAAAAACTTTAGGCTGGATGTTGAGAAACTGGGTGCCCCTTCGCGGCCACCACCGCAGCCGCCATCGCAACCCTGTGATCCTTATCCCAAGGCGCGCCAAGCGAGGCCTTTAGCCCAAGGAAGTATCCATCGCCATCGGCAACCCCCAGCACCTCACCAGCGGCGGTGAAAACCGTTTTCGCGTCGTACCAGTGGACCGCCCAGCCTCGATCCTCGGCAGCGCCAGCGATTGCGTTCCGATACATCACCCAATCGGCAACGTTGCTGGCCCTGTAATCCGTGATCCGCTCGGCGATTGTCGGCGGCAACGGCTGGCAACGACGCAGGGCAACACCCGCGATTCGGACCGGCACATCCTGCGAGAGAGCATCCAATGCCAGCCGGGCGTGCCACTCCGCCGACTCCCGAACACGCTCCACCAGAGCCACCGCAGCGGCAATCGGCAGCACTTTCCCCTCGCTGTGATGCGGAATTTTCGGCAAATCGGCGTCCACCAGCTCGACCCGGCGGCGATCCAGCAGCGTCCCGTCACCAGAAGCCGTCACGAATATGGCCCAGCCGCCGTGGTCCGACACCCCAATGAATCCATGGTCCGTCGTCATCGCATTTGCGGTTAGACCGGAACGTACTGCTTCAGAAACCGCAGTCCGACCCGGAAGCCGGTCTTGTACCCATCATTGATATCGTCGCCCACATAACCCGGGCGATACGTGTCGTCCTCGTGCTCAATGTTCATGGCGCCTGCGTAGCCCACGTCCTGGAGCACCGTGAAGAACTTCGGCCAGTCGATCTGCCCCTGCCCCGGAATCCGGTAGCGGAACCAACTCGCCGGTGCGGGTGGATTGATGCCGGACTTCGCCAGCACCTGGTACTTGATCTCCGTGTCCTTCAAGTGGACGTCGTAAATCTTCGATACCCAGTCGCGCGCCGCTTGGTACGGGTCCATCCATTGGCGGATGTAGTGCGAAGGATCGAACTGAATCCCGACATGCCTGGTTTCACCCAACGCCTTGAACAGCGCCTCGTAGCCGACCGGACCTGTCGCCACGTTCGGACCCTCCGGCCACGGCTCCCAAACCAGCTTCACGTTGTGCTTTTCGCATAGCGGGAAATACCGTTCCTCGTAGACCCGCTTGATCTCGTCGGCCTGCGCCGCCAAATTCTTGGCCGGATCCTTGCCCGACATTGTCCCGATGTGCGGCACGCCCAGCCGACCGGCAATTTCGATCACCCCCGCCGTGTGGTCGTTGACGGCCTTGCGCTTGGCCGGGTCCGGGTCGATGTGGTTTGCGGTCACCCCCAGCACCGAGCAGTGCAGGTTTGCCGCTTTCAGTTCGGCCTTGATTTTGTCGAGCTGGGAATCCGTCATCTTGCCCGGTGCCAGGTTGGTGTTGTTCTGCGCCCAAAAGCCGATGCTGGTGAATCCCTCCTCCTTGGCGAAGGCGACGTTCGCAGGGGAGTAATTCACCAAAATACCCACCTTGGGCCGCCACATCGGCGGGCGGGGCGTGCGCTGCGCCAACGCCGACGGGGCGGAAGCAAACTGGGCTGCGGCGCCCGCGAGGGTCGCCGCGCCAACGAAGGATCTACGTGAGGGAAGCATGGGGAAACTGCGATTCTATCAGGTCCGGGCAAGCCCGAATTGTCATTCCAAGCTTGGCAGCAGCTCATCGAGAGCGTCCAGCTGTTCGGGCAACCCGCCCGTCGATCCCGAGGCGACAGCGGCGTCCAGCGCTTCCGTCGATGGATACAGATCGTGCACGACCAACCGCGTCTTCCCGTCACTTTCATCGAAGGTGACCGTGGTGACCGTGGTGCCGCCATCACCTTCCTCATTGGTCCAAACGAGGCGCGAGTTCGGCGTCACTTCCAGATACGTGCCGAAGAACTCCATGGTCGAGCCCTCGTGGCTAAAAACCAAACGATACCCGCCTCCAACCCGCACATCCAGATCGCAGGAGAGCAGGTTCACTGCGAACGACTTCGGCACCCACCACCTCCTGAACAGTTCCGCCTTGCTCCACGCCTCGAACACCAAGTGCGCGGGGGCGTTGACGGTACGGGTGACGACGAGTTCGCGCCCGGACACCCGTTCCACTGCAGTGGCGTTCTTCATTGGGGCGGCCTCACCCTCTCTTCTTTTGTCCATTAACTTTCTCCTTCTGTTTCAATTCCTCGACCACAAGGTCCAGCCCGTCGAACCGCGCGGCCCAGAGCTGGCGCTGCCTCTCGATCCACACGGCCTCTTCCTGCAATCCACGGACGCCGAGCCTGCACGTCCGCACCCGCCCTACCTTCTCCGTGGTAACGAGCCCCGCCTGCTCCAGAACGCCCACATGTTTCTTCATCCCCGTGAGGGTCATCTGGAACCTCTCGGCAAGGGCGGTGATCGAAGCATCCGCACGCCCGAGTTGCTCCAGAACGCCGCGTCGGGTCGCGTCGGAGAGCGCACCGAACGCGGCATCCAAGTTGGGCTGGAAATACTGAACCATATGGTTCAGTATACAGGATGGAGTAATTGCCTTAGCTGAGTCTTATGACTTGGCCGGGCTCAATGGAATCCAAGGCATCTAGCGCTGCTGCCACCAGAAGTGTCAAGTCCGCAAGGCGGTTGGTGGCGGCACAGAAAATTAGGATCGAAATCCGACGGCCGTCAAGATTCTGCTGGTACGGAATCTCCTGGTCAACGGTAATTAAGACCTCGAAATTGGCAGCTTCAGCCGCAGCGAGCAACGCGCCATTCTTGAGGCCTGCCAGCCTTGCGTACATCGCGGTTTGACAGTCATGTTTGCCAAACGCGAGACGCAACTTTTGGTCAACGCACTCATCCAGAAGGATTTTCATTGGGCGGATGGTGCCTCAAACTCGGGCCAGGCGAAGTTCCTTGCATTCCTCCAGAACTTGGACGGCAAGCTCTCGGCTGATTGTCGGGAAACCTTCCAAAAAGTCGCCGAGTGATTCACCGTTTTCGAGGTAGTCGAAGAGGGTCTGCACTGGGACGCGGGTCCCGCGAAATACAGGCTTCCCATGCATCACTTCAGGATCGCGTGTAATGACTTCCTGCATAATCCATTGTCCCTCAGTTCGGCGCGGCCCGGCCAGTTCCGCCGAGCGCAGTGGTGTTGGCTGGCATTGAGATAGCGCTCGATCTCATGCAGATCCTATGGGTGCTGATCTAGAGAAGGTGACAGGGAATACCGTCCTGTATCTCGCCAGTAAGAGCCTATCCCACAGCAAATCTTGGGCGCGCCGTGTCGAGCTGAATCGTTCCCGATCCAGTTTGACACATCCGGCACCGGACAGCACTCCCGGTCAACTTACTATTGGGACATGGATACCAGTTCCTAAAAGAGGAATTCACCTCCGCGATAATCCTCGCTGGTGCTCGCGGGAGGATGGAAACGCTGGAAGCGGGCGTTGCTGTTTTCTATTGGGATTGGGACCGGAATCTTCGAGGCACGTTGATTTCGAAGGTCTCGAGAATCTGCTGGAACCGGACGTCGTCGCTAAAAGAATGAACCCTGCATTGCCGCAAGAAGCAAGGATAGCTGCCGGGCGGCTAGAGTCTTTCCGCAATGGCGATCAATCTCAGCGGTCGGTGCCAAGACTATGCTTCCACTAATTTTGCGATCTTCACGGCTGTGGCCTTGCGAACGGTCTCGGTCCTGATTTGGTAGAACATCTGGAGCGCATAGTCCCCCCGGTAGTCATCATTAGGGTCGTATAGGCCGGCTAGCATGGTCCGACGATCCGTTTCGTTCGCAGGAACGTCTTGAAGAGCGGCAACGAGCACCTGCCTGATGCGAAGTTCAACCTGATTGTAATTCTTCAACAACCACTCCCGCATTGTTGTACTTAGTTTGCTTCCGTGAACAATACCGGAACGGATGTCGTAGAGTTCCTTGACGATTTTGGTGACGGTCTCTTGTTCGGCAGCATCGTTAGGCGACACCAGCGCTGCCGCGCGACGGCTCATACGACGCTTCGCAGAATCACCTTCAGGCACCAATGTCGTTTCGAGCACGGTAGCGTAATCCACAATCCGGTCCACGTCATCCCACTTCGGATTGAATTCCTTGGCACCGCCGTACAGGAAAAATCTCCTTGCGGTGGAAAACCATTCCGATTGCCACGATTGACTTGCCCGGAGACCCGTGGCGAAGGAACTCCACGGTGCGCATTCGTGGGAACCGAGTTCGAATTGCAATTGGGCGTAGCTGTTCAGATCGTTCATCGCGCGGTATGGAAGTTGGACAACGCTTTTGCCGCTAGGCTGAATGACGGCCTGTTTGACGAACGCTATGTCGCCAATTTTATAGAGGCGCAAGAGAACAAGAATGTCCTCGATATCGGTCGGTATGCCTCCAACAGCCGAGCCTGGAGGGCCAGAAGGTAGTACAGAATACCCCTTTGCGAAAATCCAATCGTCTGGATTTACCTCTACCGATGAGAATGTCTCGCGAAGCTCTTTGAAGCGAAGTCCGATCTTGTTGATGGTGAAATCGCCAAAGTCAAGGCAATTAGCAATCGATTGAAGGTTGCGGACCAAAACGAGGGCTTTGAACATCAGGGTGTACCGGCTTCCTGCAAATCTGCGAGTGCCGCCTCAACGCTTTCGTAGTTGCCGGTCCAACGACTCTGCGAATTGTCGGGGTTGATCCGCATGACACGCCAGTCATCATGAGTGCACCCTCCGAAATTCGCAATTCTCGCCGTTTTGCCATCGGGCATCCCACCGACCCGGTATCCAATGACCTCTCCCCTGCCGTATTCCGAACCTTCATGAATCCAAGCGTCTGGGTGCAGCGTGAACGATTGCATTTAGTGTTGTTCCTTCCTAAATTCTAGCCGAGAAC
>CAITMP010000832.1 GCA_903893525.1 uncultured Acidobacteriia bacterium
ACCTTCGACAAGAATTTTCCGGACGGCCAAATTCTCGCCACCGATTTGGGGCGTCCAACCGCACCCGTCTGGGTACGATTCGGGAGATTGCCGGGAGAAGTTCTGTATGCCGGCACCGCGCCATATCTGCTGAACGGAGCTCTGCAGGTGAACGTCCGCCTACCCGACGGCCTGATCGGCGGTGGACCTGTTCCAGTCCAATTGCTGGTGGGCACGGTCGGGAGTCAGCCGGGCGTAACCATCTCCGTCGCAGCTAAACCTTAGAACGGTCGGCTCCGAGCCGCTGGGCATCCAACTCGGCTCCCATTGGCGGCCCGAATGCGTCCGCTCAGAGGACAACGGATGCGTCGCCTGATCGTCCCATAATCAGAATTTATCGGAATGCCCACTTGCATTCGCCCTGGTTTATCGCTACACTGGAATTTCTAACAATGCTCTCCAGCTTCACAGGCCGAATTATTACCGCCCCGGTACTCCCTGTAGTAGTAGGGATTATTGCGGTAGTAGTATCCGTCCCCGTCTGAGGCCTCGGGCAGTACCAAGATTTTCCGAAGGCCACCAGCGGGGTTAAGAACCTTGCAGGTGGCCTTTTTTTAGTTTCAGCAAGAACACACAGGAGTGAAACGAACCATGTCCCACGACGCCCAAAACGCCGGCCACGCGCCAACATCCAAGCCCGCACAGAAGGTAGTCGAGACCGGAAAGCTCATGAGCGGTTCCGAAATGCTGCTCGAATGCCTCGCCCGCGAAGGCGTGGATGTCTTCTTCGGCTATCCCGGCGGCGTCACCATCCCCTTCTACGATGCCCTCGTTGACCACCACATCCGCCACGTGCTGGTGCGCCACGAGGAAAACGCCTGCTTCGCGGCCGAAGGTTACTCAAAGGCAACCGGCAAGGTTGGAGTCTGCTGCGCAACCTCCGGTCCCGGTGCCACCAATCTAGTGACCGGCCTGGTGGATGCCATGATGGATTCGATCCCAATAGTCGCCATCACCGGTCAGGTGCACTCCAAGCTCATCGGCAGCGACGCGTTCCAGGAAGCCGACACGTTCGGCATCACCCGTCCGGCCACCAAGCACAACTTCATGGTGAAGTCGGTTGCGGAACTGCCCCAGATCATCCACGAGGCTTTCTACATCGCAGCGTCCGGCCGTCCCGGTCCGGTTTTGGTCGACATCCCGAAGGACGTCTTCCAGGCCAAGGGACACTACACGCCCGTCGACACCATCCACCTCCCCGGCTACAAGGTGTTCACGGAGGGCCACACCGGTCAAATCCGCCGAGCAGCCCAGTTGGTGCTGGAAGCCGAGCGTCCGCTGGTGTACGCCGGTGGCGGCATCGTGCTCGGCAATGCTTCAGCCGAGCTGACGGAATTCGTGGATGCCGCGGAGGCTCCCACCGTCTGCACCTTGATGGGTCTGGGCGGACTTTCCGCCAGCCACCCCAACTACATAAGCATGCCCGGTATGCACGGCAGCTATGCTGCCAACATGGCGATGACCGATTGCGACCTTCTAATCGCCCTTGGCACCCGCTTCGACGACCGCGTTACCGGCCAGCTCCAGACCTTCGCCCGCGGAGCCCGCGTCATCCACGTGGACATCGATCCGGCCGAAGTCGGCAAGAACCGCAACCCCGACATCCCGATTGTCGGCGACGTCAAGCGCGTCCTCCAGAAGCTGACCAAGGTCCTCCACGAACTCAAGCCGGAATTCGGCCCGGTCAAGGACGCTGCCCGTGCCGCTTGGCGCAAGCAGGTTCGCGGCTGGATGGACGAGCACCCCTACGACCGTGTCCATTCCGACGAAGTCATCCGTCCCCAACACCTCATGGACGAAATCGACCGCATTTCGGGTGGCGAAGCGATCGTGTGTTCCGACGTTGGCCAGCACCAGATGTGGGCCGCTCAGCTCATCCGCTTCAACGAGCCCCGCCTCTGGATCAACTCCGGCGGCCTCGGCTCCATGGGATTCGGCGTTCCGTCGGCCATGGGTGCCCAAATGGCCTGCCCCGACAAGCTCGTGTTCGCCATCTGCGGCGACGGCGGCTTCCAGATGTCGATTCCGGAGCTTGCCACCATCGCCAGCCAGGGACTGCCGGTGAAGATCATCTGCATGAACAACGGCTACCTCGGCATGGTACGCCAATGGCAGACCCTGTTCTACAACAACCGCCTGAGTGCGGTGAAGCTGGATTCCTTCCCGGAAGCGGAACTCCTCGCGAATGCCTATGGCTTCAAGGGCCGCACCATCGACAAACCCTGGCAACTGGCCGAGGCCTTGGCAACTGCCATCGCCGACCCTGGTCCGTATCTGCTGAACGTCATGGTTTCACCCTACGAGAACGTCTACCCGATGGTTCCGGCCGGTGCCTCCATCTTCGAAATGGTTCTGGGCGAAAAGCCGCAACCGGTGGCCGTGGCGTAAGCCCAGCGGGCAAACAACAAGGACATATATATAATGCTGCAAACGATCTCCATCCTCCTCGAGAACAAGCCCGGCGCGCTCCTGCGTGTAACCGGCGTTCTCTCGGCCCGCGGCTACAACATCGAAACCCTGACGGTGGCCAAGACCATCGATCCCGAGCTTTCCCGCATGACCATCACCGTTGCAGTCGATGACCGGCTGCGCGGCCAAGTGGTCAAGCAGATGAACAAGCTGATCAACGTCCTGCAAGCCACGGACTTGACGGACGCACCGGGTGTGATCCGCGAAATGGTGCTCCTCCGTGTCCGCTGCGCACAGGAGAGCCGCACCGCCGTGCTGAAGGAAGCTGAAATCTTCCACGCCCGCGTGGTTGATTCCTCCATTGAAGGCTTCGCGCTGGAGGCCACGGGTCTCCCAGAGAAGCTGGACGAATTCATCGACGTGATGGGCAGCTACGGCGAGATCGAAATCTCGCGCTCGGGCTCGGTCGCCATGTCGCTCGAAACAAAGAAACTGCGCCTGCAGCCGCCGGTTCCGATGTCGCTATCGCAACACGGCGTGCCCCAGGCTGTCTAGTATCCGCAAATCAGAAACTCCCAAGGAATTTCCATGTCACGACGTTACTACGAGAAGGACGGCAGTATCGCCCCCCTCCAGGGCAAGAAGATCGCCATTATCGGCTACGGCAGCCAGGGCCACGCGCACGCGTTGAACCTGCGCGATTCCGGGCTCGACGTGGTTGTGGGCCTCCCGGCAAACAGCAAGAGCCGCGCCAAGGTCCAAGCCGCCGGTCTGGCCGTCATGGAGACCGCCGACGCCGTCAAGGCTGCCGACATCATGATGATCCTCGTGCCGGACCACATCCAGGGCCCGCTGTACGAATCCGACATCGCCCCGAACCTGTCGGCCGGCAAGACCCTCATGTTCGCGCACGGCTTCAGCATCCACTTCGGCGCGATCAAGCCCCCGGCCGATGTTGACGTCAGCATGGTTGCCCCCAAGGCTCCCGGCCACCGCGTCCGCGAAGTCTTCACCGAAGGTTCGGGCGTCCCCGGCCTAGTGGCAGTTGCCCAGGATGCCTCGGGCCATGCGCTCGAAACCGCCCTCGCCTATGCCACCGGCATCGGCTGCATGCGCGCCGGCGTCATCGAAACCACCTTCCGCGAAGAGACCGAAAGCGACCTCTTCGGCGAACAGGCCGTCCTCTGCGGTGGCGCCGCCGAACTGATCCGCGCTGGCTTCCAGACCCTTGTCGAAGCCGGTTACGCTCCCGAAATCGCCTATTTCGAGTGCCTGCACGAGCTCAAGCTGATCGTCGACCTCATTTACGAGGGCGGCCTCAACTACATGCGCTTCTCTGTTTCGGACACCGCCGAGTACGGCGACTACACCCGCGGCCCGCGCATCGTCAACGA
This sequence comes from uncultured Acidobacteriia bacterium, assembly GCA_903893525.1. Classification (GTDB taxonomy): domain Bacteria; phylum Acidobacteriota; class Terriglobia; order Bryobacterales; family Bryobacteraceae; genus BOG-234. Next base: position 3,843 of record CAITMP010000832.1, read on the forward strand.
CCAGACACGTGCCGAGATGAAGAAGATCCTCGCCGAAATCCAGCAAGGCGACTTTGCCCGCGCTTGGATCGAAGAGAACCGCTCCGGCCGCCATGGCTTCCTCGCCATGCGCGAATCGCAGCACGGCCAGCAGATCGAAACGGTCGGCGCCGAGCTCCGCTCGATGATGACCTTCCTCAAGAAGAAGAAAGAACAGGGAATCCCCGAAGCCTAGTCACACCGGCTGCCCCATGCGTGTCTGTGTGGGGCAGCCAATCTTGGCTGCAGCCGACTTTCAGTCGGCTTTAACCGAACTTTTCGGCGCGCCAGCAGGACTCGTTCACAACCATGCGCATTCAAACGTTCGATACCACTCTCCGCGACGGCACGCAAGGCGAGGCCGTTTCTTTCTCGGTGGAGGAGAAAATCCTCATTTGCCAGAAGCTGGACGAGCTCGGTATTGACTATATTGAAGGCGGATGGCCCGGTTCCAACCCGAAGGACAGGGATTTCTTCGCCAAGGCGCGCAGCCTCAAGCTCAAGCACTCCAAGCTGACGGCTTTCGGCTCCACGCGCATGGCGAAGAACCCGGTCCATGAGGACCGCAATGTGCGGGAGCTGGTGGACGCGGGCACACCCGTGGTCGCCATCTTCGGCAAGACTTGGGACTTGCACGTCCACCGCGCCCTCGGTATCACGCTGGAGGAAAATCTGGCGCTGATCTCCGAGACGGTGGCGTATCTGAAGGCGCACGGCAAGGAAGTTGTTTACGACGCCGAGCACTTCTTCGACGGCTACATCCACAATTCCGAATACGCGCTCCAAACGCTGGCCGCCGCCAAGGACGCCGGGGCCGACGTGCTTTGCCTCTGCGACACCAACGGCGGCACGATGACGGACCTGCTGACGGAGATAGTTGGCGTGGTCCGGGCGCGGTTCGAAGGCGAAATCGGCATCCATGTACACAACGACGGCGACGTCGCGGTGGCGAACACGCTGGCGGCCGTGAAATCCGGAGCGACGCACGTCCAAGGCTGCATCAATGGCTATGGCGAGCGCTGCGGCAACGCCAATCT
>CAITMP010000833.1 GCA_903893525.1 uncultured Acidobacteriia bacterium
AAGATCCTCAAGGACAAGGGCTATCCTTACCAGTTTGTCTACTCCAAAGGGGCCGGCCATACCCAAAGGAAGGTGATCAACCACACCCTGCCCCAGGCTTTGGAATATGTATGGCAGGGATACACGCCCCAGAATTGACGAAGTGGTGTTGATTGGGATCGTACTCGCTTGTCACCTGCGGGACACAGCTAGATACTTGAATCATGTTGGTTCTCGAACCGCCAAAAGCTGCCGCGCCTAAACTTGACCCCTGGTGCGAGGTTGCCGACGCGCGTGTCGATGCGGGTCCCGAATCTCGGCCCAGTCGTTGATCGCCTAGCCTTGGCCTTGGAAACCGAAGAGTCGCAAGTGGAAGTTAGTGGAGGGCGTTGGGTAAATCATAGCCATGCGAACGCCAGATTCCACCAGTTGCCGGAAAGTGAGGCCCTTGTCCACGCAGTAGGCGCGTGCGGCGTGGAACAGGGGATCGGCGATCTCGACGGTGGTCTTCATGGTTTCAAGCTAGCGCCGCTTGTGGAGGTATATGGGAATATGGGCGGGTATGTGAGACGCGGAATCCGACATCGCCCTGCTGGCAGTGGTGGAAAAAACCAAGTGGCTGTTGTTGTGGATGTTTGACCGTTGAAAGAGCTTTGCGACGTCTGAGGTTCGCGATACATCGTCATCGGTCCCGGTCTTCCATTCCATCTCGATCACATCTCCGGTCGCGGGCTTCCAGCACTAACTCGGGAAGTATGAATGTGGAATTCGTGGGTGGCTGCAGGCAACGCAAGAATTGCATGCGGCACACGGTCCACCCATCGAAATTCTACTGCCACCGCGAACGGTAACAGCTCTATTTTGGAGGATCGATTCGGAAGCTGGTGTAGCTGTCCTGGCCCGTTTCAGACATCGAGAGGCTGAGCGAGCCCATGGAACCTCGGAACACCGTCTCAGCATCCAAACCATCGCCGGACTTGGTCTGTTCGTAGCCGGGCAAGCAAGTCGATACTTGGCGAGTCAGTGTCAGAAACTGCTGGATCGTGTCGACGCGCGAGCTTGTATCGGGAAAGGCGCAGAAAGTGCTGGCTTTCCCGTCCCGGACCGTAATGTTGCAGAAATCAGTTCCGGGTGGTGCCGGCTGCAATTCATATCGGGTCGAACTTCCCGCGCGTTTTTCCTTGCCGCGGAACTTGGAATACGCGGTGCCGTGGTCTCCCATGATCGCGGTCACGCGGGAGCAAAACAACCCCTCCATACTTCCGGCAGGTTGCCACTCTTTGGACCGGGAACTCTCCGTGTCGTGGCAGGCACGGGGCACATCTAGATCCAAATAGTTGGCCACTTCCGAATAGAGTCCCTGCATGAGTGGCTGGCATGCAGGGTGGTTTGCGCCCGTGGACGCCTGGCACTCCCCGCGCCACCATCGGAGAATGTTCTTGCCACGAGTTATCCAGTCCGCGGCCGGCAGTGCCTCCTTCAAAGTCTTTCCGGACTCAGCGAAGAAATACGTTCCCCACCGTTCGTCGAGCAGCGAATCGTAGTGGGCCATCGCTACTGTCGGGATTATGACAAGTTGGGGCGCAATGGCCTGCGCCTTCCAATGCCGGTCAAAGGCGAACCGATCACATGCCGTCTCCTGGGCCAGTGCGCCGCCCGAAGCCACGCCGCAATCCGAGCCTAGCGCGACGTGGGCAAATTCGTGTCCCAGAATGAACTGGTACATCACGAGCGCAGTTTGGAACACGATCTTGGTCTCATCCGCATTCAGGGGGCGGAACGGTGCGGGTACCCGGAACTCGCAGTCGGAGTTTGCCCGTCGGTCAATCTCCCTCAACCAGGCATGCAAACCGTTAATGCGGTCTTGCGTGTCGAACATGTAGCCCGTGGTCGAGGCTTGAATCAGGTCGGCAATGCCGGTAGTGAAGAAGAAGACCATCCGGTCGGAGTCGGCGACCCTCGGGGTGTTCCAAGAAACTCCGGCGTTGCCGAACGCATTGGCGGTCACAACAAGATCGACGGTCCTATCCAGGACCGCGCACCGAAGTGACCCGCACGACACGCGTTCTGCGTTGTCGAAGGCCAAGGACAGGACGGGGACCAACCACCCGTACGTCTTGTACTCGATGGGCGGCAGCTTGTCGCAAAACGAATAGTCGATGTGGCTCGGGCCGCTCCGAACCGCGATGATTTCGCATCCGCCCCGAATTTTCACGTTCGCATCCTGTGCAAACGACGAGGCCTGACCCGCAGCCCAGAGCACGGCCAGCACCAACAGCCGATTCGTAGTACTCATTGTCCCTCGCCGATCAAAATATCACGCCGCATGGCCCGCAGCCTCGAAGCGTTTTTCGGATCGCCAGCATGCGCTTCCAACTCCTCAATGGAGTGGAGATCCTGCGCTGTGGGAATAGTACGAAAGGCCCCGTCGATGATTTTCTGGCAGTTCGCCGGGACTGCCTGGTTCAGGAGGCATAGTGCGACATCAGCCAATTTGACCCTGATATCGGTACTAAGCCTGCCTGCGGTTGCTTTCCCGGTCTCGAATGATGTTTTTGTTTGCTCCACTACCACGTTTTGTTGCGGAGCTTTGGCCTCGCCCAAGGCTGGATCGGGAAGAGCCGCCTTGTTTGGATCAGCGGCCTTTCGTCCACTTGGTCGCGGTACCTGGCTGGCCAAAGCCGGAGCAGTTTCGCTAACAGTGGATGTCCGCGTCGTCTCGACCGCCGCCGGACTGCGCATGGCGACCACGCTCAGGACTGCCGCCGCGACAAAACACAAGCTTCCCGGCGACAAATTCGTGATCTTTCCCTGGAGCGTGTCGGTTTTGGCCGTCAGTGTCATCTGTCCGGTTGCCCCGAGGACAAAAAGCTTATACCCGATCCAGATCAACAACGGGTCGG
>CAITMP010000834.1 GCA_903893525.1 uncultured Acidobacteriia bacterium
GTGGCGCACCCTGTGGTCAGCCCGAGGTAGATCGCGCTGGCGGTCTCGGCGCGGTCCTTCGCGTAGATCTCCGCGTACTCGTCCTCGATCAGGCCCGCCTCGTTGGTGGTGACACCGCAACGCATGAAACCGGTCGCGATGCGCTGGTCCAGCGTGGGATTGGGGAGCAGGTCTCCGGCGAGCTGCTCGGTCGCAAACCGGTCGTAGGGGAGATTGCGGTTGAAGGCCTGCATCACCCAGTCCCGGTACGGCCAGATCTCACGATAGTTGTCGACGTGGATGCCGTGGGTATCGCCGTAGCGAGCGGCGTCGAGCCAGAATCGGGCCCGGTGTTCGCCGAAATGTGGAGAGGCAAGGAAGCGGTCCACCATGTGCTCATAGGCTTCGGGAGTTGCGTCCTTCAGATAGGCCTCAGTCTCGGCTGGCGTGGGTGGAAGGCCGGTCAGGTCAAGTGCGACGCGCCGTAAGATCGTACGGCGGTCGGCGGCTGCGGCAGGTTCCAAGCCCTTGGACTCCAACTTTGCAAGGATGAAGCGGTCAATCGGATTCCGCGCCCAAGCGGCATTCCTCACTGCGGGGGCGTGTGCGGCAACCGGGGCCTTGTACGCCCAATGCTCCACCCACGGCGCGCCCTGCTCGATCCAAGTGCGGATCGTGGCGATTTGGGCCGGCGTGAGAGATTTGTGCGACGATTCCGGAGGCATGCGCCGGCCCGCGTCGGATGCGCTGATCCGTTGGTACAAAAGACTTTCCGTAGGTTTTCCGGGCGAGATCAGGACACCATTTTTCCGCGCACCGAACACAGATTCCTTCAGATCCAGCCGCAACCCGGAAAAGCGGCTCGACGAGTCGGGCCCGTGGCATTGAAAGCAATTCTCCGAGAGCACCGGGCGGATTTCGCGCTGGAAATCGACGGCGGCCGGACAGCTCGCGGCGGTGGCGGCAAACGCTAGCAGGAAGTCGGACAGGAATCGCTGACGCATGGGTTCTCCACATTACGATATCGCAAACGCAGCGACACCGCCGGTAGCATATTTACGGTATAGCCATCGGTGCATGAACATTGCTAGCCTTCGTTACGATGAAGATATTCAAAGCTGGTTCCCTATTCTGTTGTCTTGCCGTGCTCATGGCTCCCGGCCTGCAGGCCCAAACACAATGGGTTTCACCAGCTGACGAGATCAACTCGAAGCTCCCCAAGTGGTTCCAATTCAACGGCGAGTTCCGGTCGAGGTTCGAGGGGGTTTCAGCCGCCGGATTCAAGCCCAACAATTCGGACGCCTACTGGCTCACCCGACTTCGGCTTGGATTCACCATCCGCCCCACCTCCTGGCTGAAGCTCTACGCCGAAGGGCAGGACGCCCGCGCCATGTTCAAACAGCCCGGCCAGCCGCCGTTTGAAAATGTCTGGGACATCCGCCAGGGCTATGCGGAACTGGGACAGATGGACAAGGGGATGTTCGCCCTCCGCGTCGGGCGTCAGGAACTGAGCTACGGCGACCAGAGGTTGATCGGCCCAACGCCATGGACCAACGCCGGCCGCACCTTCGACGCCGTGCGCGGTCAGTTCAACCGGGGCGGCTACAAGGTGGAGCTGTTCGCGTCCTCGGTCGTGAACGCGGTCAACGACACTTGGGACCACCACCAGGACGGCAACAACCTCCACGGAGCGCGCTTGGAAACCAAGAACTGGATCCCAAATGCCAATGTGGAAACCTACGTCTACTGGAGAACCCAGCCAGGACTCAAAA
>CAITMP010000835.1 GCA_903893525.1 uncultured Acidobacteriia bacterium
GGCACTCTTCGCGAAAACGGCACGTTGCACAGACGTCGCCCCCCTGGACGAGCCAGATACGGGCGAGGCCGATGAACGAGCAGTCGCAGATGCCGGTGACAATGGCCCGGAGAAGTTCAGGCAGATTCCGGCTCTGTGCCATCTCGACCATATGACGGGGCATCGTGGACACCTTCATGACTGTTGATTACGAAATATCGTTGTATATTGCAACGAGATATCGTGTTTAACGATTTTTCGTAGCGAACTGAAGCAAGTAAAATCCATAATTATCGGGGAAATATGGCCAATTTGGCCCTTTCAGACCGGTGGCACGGGTCAAGCAATAGCAGATATCGTCGAGAGAAATCGACGCAAACCATTCAACCGAAAATCATATGAACCGTATCCATCAAATCGACCCCGCCATTGCCACCGGCAAAGCCAGGCAGCTTTTCGACGGCGTCCAGAGAGCCCTCGGCTTTGTCCCGAACCTCATGCGCGTTATCGGCAACTCGCCCGCAGCGCTGGAGGGTTACCTCAACCTCAGCGGTGCACTGAGCCACGGCGTGCTTTCGGCGCCGCTGCGGGAACAGATCGCCCTCACCGTCGCCGAGATCAATGGGTGCGGCTACTGCCTCAGCGCCCACTCGCTGCTGGGCGGCAAGGCCGGACTCGACCAGAAGGAACTGACCGGCGCGCGCCGGGCCACTTCGACCAATGACAAATCCGACGCCGCCCTCAAGCTCGCCCGCGCCGTCACACTCCAACGTGGCCACATCAGCGACGCCGACCTCCAAGTCGCCCGGAGCGCCAGTCTCAGCGACGCCGAGATCGTTGAGGTCGTCGAGAACGTGGCGCTGAACATCTTCACGAACTACGTGAACAATGTCGCCCGCACCGTCATCGACTTCCCGGAAGTGAAGCCGGGTGAACCCGAGCCCGTGGCCACCGGTTCGTGCAACGTCGTCGGCCATCGCCACGACTGATTCCCATGCCTCCCGCCGCAGCAACCCTTCCAACGCTGCGGTGGTCGGGGCGCTCCTCCAACGAATCACATCCCATCGAACCATCCCATGAAATCATTCGTTTATACGGAACTGCAAATCTCCCTCCCCTTCAACCTGGCACCCTGGCGCGAGATCAACCCCGCCATCCTTCGACAGCCGGGCTTTCGAAACAAAACCTGGCTTGCCGGCGTGGGCAATCACTCACTCGGAGGATTCTACGAGTTCGACTCGATCGAAAACGCAAAGCGATTTGTCACCGGCTATTTCCCGGCGGAAGCAGCCAGATACGGCGTTGCGCAAACGACGCGGGTCTTTGACGGCTCGGTGGTCGAGGAGGCCAGCCGTTACCTGAACTCGCTGCACTTTGGCGGAACACCGGGTCAGGAACCCGGTGCCTTTGTTTACACCGAGGCGCAGATCTCCGCCCCTTTCGACCAGGCTCCGTGGGCGGCGATGAACCCGATCCTGAAGGCGCAGCCCGGCCTGTTGCACAAGACCTGGCTCAGTGGTGTCCACACGCATTCGGTCGGCGGCTTCTACGCCTTCGACACCCTGGTGAATGCCACGCGATTTGTGACCGACTACTTCCCCACGGAAACCGCCGGTCTCAATGTCGCCTACACGACGCGACTCTTCGACGCCTCCCTAGTAAAAGAGGCATCGCGTGCCGTTCGTTCGCCGTTCTTTGCGTAAATGGATGCTCATCGTAATCGCGGCGCGGGCGGGACTGGTCCCGTCAGCGCCACGATGCTTTCCATTTCCGGCACACCCTTTTCACTCTCACTCCTGATGAACGCATCCCATCTCAAACCCAGGTTACCGCTTCCGCCCTTTACCGAGGAAACCGCACGCCAAAAGGTTCAGCTTGCCGAAGACGCCTGGAACTCGCGTGACCCCGAGCGCGTAGCCCTCGCCTACACGCCCGACACCGAGTGGCGCAATCGCGCCGAGTTTATCAATGGACGCGAGCAGGTCGTTGAATTCCTCCGTCGCAAATGGGTCAGGGAGCAGGACTACCGGCTGCGCAAAACGCTTTGGGCCTTTATGGGAAACCGCATTGCCGTGCGATTCGAATACGAGTGGCACGATGCCTCAGGCCAATGGTGGCGCAGCCATGGGAATGAGAACTGGGAATTCGACGAACACGGCTATATGGCAAAACGCTACGCCAGCATCAACGACGAGGCGATCAGCGAAGCGGAGCGAAGGTTTCGCTGGCCGCGCCATCCCTGAAGTCCTTCGAGGGGGCGCTCACCCTAAGGTGTGGTCTCACCTCAAGAATCAATAATGTGATTCGGGTACAATCGGTGCCAGTAGCCAGAGGAATGGGGCCAGTGGACGACCCGCCGTTCAGGGATGGAGTCCAACGCATCGTGGGTGTTCCTTTGATTTTCGCGCCTTCGCGTGAGACAAATGGCGTTTACCGCACACGAAGACGCGCAGGCACGAAGAGGCATGGGGAGGTGATGCCGACCCCGAGTTAAAAGGCGACCTCTTCACAAAGATCACAAGACGACACCTTTTAAGCTCCCAAGGGGGAGTCTATCCACTCAATCAGCGTCGCCTGGCGACGGGCGCTACCTTTAGCCGACTGGGATTCGTTATTGGTAAGGCCAAATCGCTTCTGCAATAGGTAGGTGAGCAGGCATGTCGATGGAGCTGACGGTCTCATCTCCATGTCCAACCGCAAAGTCTGCACTTTTCATCCGTTCGCTGAATTACGTAACCGCAGGAAAAACACCTGAACTCGTCCTTGCCCAATGGTTCAGTCCCATGCGGCAATTCGGAGGCCACAAAGTGGGAGATCTCGCTGTAAACGGTCCGCAAATTCTTGAGACGATCGGCGTGCTGTGCGACAATTTCTCCGGCTGTCCGTGTGTCGCCGCCGTCAAAGTCATCCCGGTGGACAATGATTTCGTGAACCATGTCCCGCACCAGCTGCCGGTAATAGTCCTTTAGCGCCGTCAAAGCAGCATCGTATTGCGATTGGGGGACCATAAAAGTTGAAACCGGGAATCCCGGCTGGTGTAGATGCCCCATCGTTTGACTTCGAACACTTCAAACACCCAGCCTGTTCTATTCGAGGAACCGAAAACGACCGACTCACCTAAGTGACCACTTTAGTTAAATGATTCCATTTTCAACGTACCAAGTCAGTAGCGGAAATCAAGAGCGGAAGGATTCGTATTCTCGCTCCGGTCGTCTTTAGGACGAGAACGGCAGCCCTCCGTTGAACTCTTCCGACAAGTGCGGCCAAGTCTCAACCTGCGCTTCTGCAATGAAAACGAATCGACTCTTTCGACTCCCCGGTGCCATTCGTCGCGACCCGGCGGTCGAAGCCTGGTTGGGGGCGCATTCCGGCGAACTGGGAGACATCGCTCGATACTGGTTTGAAGTGATGCGCCAGCGCGGCGGGGACGTCCGCGAATTATTGCATGATGGTCATCCAACCGCCTGCGTGGGGGACGCCGCCTTTGGCTACGTCAATGCGTTCACAGGTCACGTTAATGTCGGGTTTTTCCACGGGTCCGAGCTCCCTAACCCGGAACAACTCCTGGTGGGTACCGGCAAATTCATGCGCCACGTCAAGCTTCGACCCGACATGGCGGTCGACCGGACGGCTTTGACACTGCTTATTGATCAGGCGTATGCGGATATCCGGAGGCGTCTTGAGGCGGACGAACGGAAAGAGCGGGCATTCCGGTGCAATACGACGTAGCGCAGGTTTCCAAACCTTCCCAATAACAGTTTTTCTTCCCAGCCATAAGATTAAATTGCAACCTGCTGACCTCGAGCAACATAGGTAGGGCGAGGCTCCTGCC
>CAITMP010000836.1 GCA_903893525.1 uncultured Acidobacteriia bacterium
CGAAGTAGTAGGTGGAATCGGTGCCCATTTCGTGAAGATCGACGACGACTTGGGGATGCCACTCGCGAAGAGCTTTGATACGGCCGCGGGTTTCGGGCTGGGTCATCGCGACCCAGTCGCGATTCATGTCGAAGAAGTAGTGGTTGGTGCGCCCGGCAGGCCAAGGCTCCGTGTGCTCTGCGGCTAGCGGATAGGGGTCGGGCTCCAAGCCGAGCGCCGACTCAAAGCTGTTGACGAAGCGGTTTCGCCCGTCGGGGTTCTGCAGCGGGTCGATGGCCACCACAAGTTTGGAGAGGAGGCCGTCCACGACCTTGTCATTGCGGGCGGCCACCAAGTGATAGGCCATCATCAGGCCGGCATCGGGGGATGAAATTTCGTTCCCGTGCACGCCGTAGGCCAGCCAGACGAGTGCGGGGAGAGTCGATACCAGCTTTGCGGCATCGGGTTCGGACGCCTTTCTGGGATCGGCGAGACGCCCCAAACCGTCCTTGATTTCGTCGAGCCGCTTGACGTTCGCGGACGACCCGATGACGACGTAGACTAGACGCCGGCCTTCCCATGTCCTGCCATATTCGCGCAACTTGATTCGGTCCGGCTTGGCGGCAGCCAAGGCTTCCAAGTAGCGGACAATGTCGGCGGGAGGGCTGATTTTTTCTCCGGGCTCATACCCAAGGACCTGTTTCTGTGTCGGAACGGAGGAATCGTAGGCCGTACCGGGCCAGTATTCGAACTTGGTCTGGGCCGTCAGGAGAAGGCTGGACGACAAAAAGAGTACCAAAAGACTGCGCGGCATATTTCCATTCAGATTACGCCACGCCAGAGCGGGATTCACGATGTGAAGGCTAACCCTCAGCAAACACGCGGTTTCGACCTGCGGACTTGCCGCCGTAGAGGGACTTGTCAGCGGCATTCAGCAATGCCCTCTCATCCATCCCCGGCCTCCATTCGGCAAGGCCGATTGTCGCAGTTACGGCAAACGGACCCTTATCGGATGAAAGGCCGAATGCTTGGCTGCTCAAGCGTTCGAGGATCCGTTCCGCGATGCGGGTTCCCCGCTCAAGGTCGGCATCGACCGCGACGAAACAGAATTCGTCCCCGCCAAGACGGCTGGCGATGTCATTGGACCGCAGCTCGGATCGCATGATGGCTCCAAGGCTTTCCAAGACTTCATCACCAAGAAGATGGCCATGCCTGTCGTTGATTTCCTTCAGGTGGTCGATATCAATCAGACAGAGCACCACCGAACGACCTCCGACACCCAGCCGCGGAACAAGGCTGTCCATCCGGCTGGAAAAATGGTGCCGATTGGCCAAGCCCGTCAGCGCATCGAAGTTCGCTTGGTAGGACATGGCTTCCTGCGCGGCCCGGCGCTCGGTGATATCCTGCGCGATGCCGACAATACGCCGGACCAGTCCGTCTTCACGCCGCTCGAATGGCGTGTCGCGGGACGCGAACCATACCCAATGCCCATCGGTATGCCGCACACGATATTCGACCCGGCGGACCTCGCCGTCCGCCGCATGCCGCAACGCCGATTGGTGCTGCGCAAGGGTGGGCAAATCATCCGGGTGGAAACGTTCAGCGCATCGGGCGAAATAGTTTTCAGCTCCGCCGGGCTGCAATCCAAGAACAGCGTCGGCCTCGCGATTGGTGAACACGTGGCGCTTCTCGTCCAGATCGTACACGTAGAGAATTCCGGGAGTGGTGGCTGCGATTCTCTCGACAAAGGATCTGCTCCTGGCCAAGTCCGCTTCGGCTCGACGCCTCTCCGTGATATCCCTCGCGATTCCCTGGAAACCAAGCACCTGCCCGTTTCCCATCAGAAGTTGCAGATTCTGACCCAACCAACGTTCGCCGCCATGGCCGTCCACGACTGGATACTCATAGTAGGTATTCTTCTTCTGGCGGGCAAATTGCCGCAAATAGAAATTGGCGACGTCCCTACGTTTGTCCTGCCGGACCAGCTTCAAATAGGAGCGGCCGAGGATTTCCTGTTCCGAGAGATGGATGACAGCACGGGCGGCTTGGTTGCAGTAGGTGAAGCGGCCATGCTTGTCCGTCCGGAAAATGATGTCGCCAGCCGTTTCGACTACCTCCCGGTACTTCAACTCACTGGCCACAAGTGCGCGTTCCGCGGCAAGGCGCTTGCGTTGATCCTCACGCGCCCGCCAAGCCGCTCCGGCCATCAGAAACAGTGCTGCGGCCAAAGCGCCGAACAACAACGTCCTGGCCCGGCGGTCCAAGGATTCCTCGTGCTTGATACGGGTACGGAATGCAACCCATTGCTGGGCTCGGAGGGATTCCACAGCATCGTCAATATCATCCGGAAATTCAACGGGGTTTTGTGCCGCAACGGAATGCGGGGCCAGCGCAAGGCGGCGGATCGCTATCGTCGACTCGTTGGCCTTGGCATTTTCCTCAACCATCCGAGGCAAGTGCATGGCGATCCGATATGCATCCGATTCTGAGGCCGCGAGCTGCACCAATTCGCTGGCCAGCTGGCGCGCACCCGCTAGATCCTTTGCTGCGCGGTCCCGTTCCGACACATTCGAGGGATCCGCCAGCCGGGCGTTGGTGGCACTAACTCCATCATCCACAAACCACTCGAACCGATCCAAGCTGCCAAGCATCTCATAAGTTCTGGACACGGCAGCCTTGGCTCCCTCCCAACGATAGGCGTCCAATAGGGCAGCCACGCTGGCGAATATTAGGGTTGCGAAAGCAAGTCCGAAGACAAGTATCGGCGCCCAGCCCGCCGGGGATGATTCAACTGCCTCCGGAGTGTTGGCCTCAAATGTCATTTTCTATTAGAGTTACCAAGCGCCTAGCTCTCATGGTACTACCAGACGAGCAAGTCGGTAGATTACCATGGAATCGGTTTTATGAATGTTTTCAAAGACAAGCGTGCGATTGGGCGAGAGCCTCTACCAACAGGCGAAAAGTGCGGCAACAACCGCTGGATACAGCTCGGTTGACGAGCTGGTGGGGCATCTCCTCGAGAGATACCTCGCCGAAACCGGGCCGACGGAATTGCACCCGGAAGTGGCCAAGCAGCTACGGGGGCTGGGATATTTGGAATGACGTTGTATCTTTGTGCCCTGGCATACGGACTGGCATCGGCGACGATGTTCCGGTACTTGGCCAACTGGACGGATATCCGGTCCGGGTTGAACCGGATGATCGCGCACACATTGGAAATCGCATTATTTTCGGACGAGCCTCTACTGGTGTGGCGGGCCCAGGGTAGGATCTGGATTGAAAACTGGCGGCTGTTGCGCCTTTTGGCGATCCCTGTGATTGGGTCCGCAATCCTCTTCGCGCTGGTGGCTGGAGCGGGTAGCGAACTGTTTTCGCGGGGTCCGCTGCGTCGTGGCGAAACTGCGGTGGTTGTGGATTCCCGGGTGGGGGACGGGCTCCTGCCGGAAACCGCACCAATACGGATTGCACGCACCGGGGAGACGCTGGTCCGTGTTCGGGCCGCGCGGGATGTCCCGGTGGCATCGCCGGAACCCCAGCCATGGGTGGGACGGTTCCTGCTTATTTCGATTGTGCCCGGATTGCTACTTGCCCTTTCAAGGCTTCGTCGATAGAGACGTTGTGGTTCTCCAGAATCTTGCCAATCACGCGCTCCAACTGGGTCCGGGCCTTGGCGTAGGCACCTTTCGCCACAACCTCGGTCGAACGCGCCTGTGCGACGAAGTTCTCATACTGGATGACCAAAAAGTTGGTTGAAAGGCCTGCCTGGAAACGCTCCTGCTCAATTTCCAAGGACTGGTCTTGCAACTTGCGCGTTTCCACCGCGGCTTCATAGGCGGCCCGGGTCCGGCGCAGGGCGATGATGGCATCCTGCACTTCCAGGCTCACTTGGTTTTCCAACTGGCGTGTGCGGATCTGGGCCTGACGGAGCTGAAGCTCGTCGCGCACAAGATCGGCCTGTGCTGTGCGGTTGTGGACAGGCAGGGTAAAGGTCAGGCCGATGCTGTAGCTGGGGTAGTCCCTGCGCAGAATCTGTTCGATCGCATTGAAATAACCATCGCCGTAACCCAGCAGGCTGCCGGGAGCGGGCGGAGCACCCGTGAAGAGACCGTTGGCTCCACCCGCGAGGCCGCTGTTGGAAGCATTGGCGGTCAGATCCAATTGGGGCAGCAGTCCATTGCGCGACCCTTTTAGACCGATGTCGGAGTTTTCCACCTGAAGTTTGGCAGCTTGGATTTCCGGCCGGTTGGCGAGTGCCAGACGGACCAGTTCGTCGGTGGATTCGGTCGGCAGGGGATCGACAGAAACGGGGTCCGTGGCAACAATCCTCGCGCTGCGGACAACCGGGTCGGAACCGGCGTTGCGGGTCAGAACGTTTTTCAGGATCAACTCCTGCTGCTGGAGGTACCCCTCGGCATTGATCAGGTCTTGGCGGGCTGCGGCAACTTGCGCACGGGCACGGGTGAGTTCGATCGGGGCGATGGTTCCCAGCTCCACTTTGCTGGCGTTGTCCTCGGCCAAGCGCTCGGCGGTTGCCAGAGTCTGCTGCTTCACGCGCATGTCCTCGCTCAAACTGACGAGATCGGTGTAGAGGCGGATCACGCCGGCCACGGTGCTGACGGTCTGTTGGCGGAACACGTAATCGGTGATGCGCTCGCTGTTCCGGGCAATTCGGATGTAGCGCTTGTTGACTTCGCGACCGAA